>NZ_JBNHGF010000557.1:0-1398 GCF_059091005.1 Arthrobacter sp. Y3223164 | reverse complement strand
CGGGCAGCACCAGCAGCCGTGCCCCCAGCCCGGCCGCCTCTTCCAGCCACATCCGGCACCGCGGCCGGGACCCGTCGCCGAGCAGCCCGGCAGCCTGCACCACGGCAAGACGCATGGACTCCTCCTCATCGGCGGTCGTGGCGGGGCCGGTAGAGTACCGAAGGTGAGCAGCGCCAGCCCGTACCTCAATCCTACGTTTCCCGGTTCCGGGCAGGGCCGGCCCCTGGCCATGTCGCACCGGGGTTTCTCCTTGGACGGTCGGGAGAACTCGATGGCGGCCTTCCGCGCGGCAGTCGATCTCGGCTACGCCTACCTGGAGACCGATGTCAGGTCCACCCGCGACGGCGTGCTGGTGGCCTTCCACGACCGGACGCTGGAGCGTACTACCGACGGCCGCGGAGAGCTGGCGGAGCACACGGCCGGCCAGCTGGCGCGGGTCCGGATATCCGGTGAGCCGATCCCGACGTTCGAGGAGTTGCTGACCGCGTGGCCGGACGTGCGACTGAACGTGGACGTGAAGGACATGGCCGCCGCCGACGAATTGGCCCGGCTGATCGAGGCCTACGACGCGCACGACCGCGTGCTCGTGGCTTCCTTTTCCGACCGCCGCCGCTTCCGCGTGCTGCGCGGCCTGAGCCGGCCCGTCGCGGGATCCGCCGGCGTGTATGCGACCCTGGCAATATACTTGCTGGGCTATATAGGTCTGGCGGGCCTGATGGCCCGGCTGGTCCGCGTCCACGCGGTGCAGGTGCCGGTGAAGTACGGTCCGTTTACGGTGGTCACGCCCGGGTTTGTGCGGCGCTGCCGCCGGGCCGGACTGCACGTGCACGTGTGGACCATCAACGACCGCGCAGAGATGGAACGGCTGCTGGCACTGGGAGTGGATGGAATAGTCTCCGACCGCGCCGATATTCTGGCCGAAGTGATGGCTGAACGCGGCAGTTGGCCGCAGAGGGAGTCCGCATGAAGGTCTTGATTGCACCGGACAAGTTCAAGGGAACCTTATCGGCCGCCGAGGCGGCCGCCGCAATGGCCGAGGGCGTGCTGCGGGTCTACCCGGACGCCCACGTGCAGCTGCTCCCGGTTGCCGACGGCGGAGAGGGCACCTTGGAGGCTGCCCTCTCCGCCGGTGCGGCCGAGCACACGGAGCGCGTGGTGGGGCCGCTGGAGCGTGAGGTCACCGCATCCTGGGCCATGCTGGAACGGCCGGAGGGCAAGACCGCCGTCATCGAAACCGCGCGGGCGTCCGGCTTGCTGCTCACCGAGCCCAGCGTGCAGTCGGCGCTCACGGCCCACTCCTACGGGTCCGGCCAGCTGATTGAGGCGGCGCTGGACGCGGGCGCCACCGAGATTGTGCTCGGGGTGGGCGGCTCGGCCATGACCGACGGCGGGTCCGGG
>NZ_JBNHGF010000556.1:0-1399 GCF_059091005.1 Arthrobacter sp. Y3223164 | reverse complement strand
GCGGCCCTACAAGCCCGCCCCCCGCGGCCCCTCGGGTGCGGCCATCGCCCTGACCCTGGGCGCCGCCATGCTGGCCGCCGGCGTGGTCCTGGGGCTCAACGCGCTGGAATTCGTTGAGCTGGGCCGGAATGTCGTGCCCGTCGCCATCGCCGCGGCGCTGGTCGTGATCGGCATCGGCGTCGTGGTGCTGGGCGCCGTCGGCCGCACCTCCGGCGTCCTCGGTTTCCTGGCCGCTGTGGGACTGGTCCTGGCGCTGGCCTTCTCCGCGGGAACGCAGTGGACGGCCTCCAACTACGCCATCGCCTCGAGCCGGACCTGGACCTCGGCCGCGACCCCGGCCCAGGGTGACGGCTACAGCGTCGTGGCCGGCGACGGCACCGTGGACCTGCGCGCCGTCTCCGGTTCCCGTTTCGGCGGCCCGGCCCTCGTCCCGGTCAACGCCGTGGCCTCCTCCATCACCGTCATCATCCCCGACGACGTCCCGGTGAAGGTGGAAACGCAGATGGCGCTGGGCAACGTCGAATACGTCACCGGCGCGGACAGCGGACGGCAGTCCGGGTTCTGGCAGCCGGGAAGCTACACCATCAACGACGACGGCGGGGCGCCGGAAATCGTCCTGGCCGTCCGGGGCGTGGCCAGCAACGTCGACATCGTGACCGTCAGCGAACTGGAGGAAATCCGATGAGCAGCCAACTGAACCGCGACCAGGACCGCCGTCCCCGCGTCGGCACCATCATCTGGGGCTTGATCGCCGTGGCCGTCGGCCTGCTGGTGCTCGCCGGGACCTGGTGGGACATCAGCTTCAACTGGGCCTACGTGATGATCGCCCTGCTGATCGGCTCCGGCATCGCCCTGGTGGTCGCCGGCGTCCTGAGCGCCACCCGCAACCGCGACCGCTAGCCCGGGACCGACAGGACCGTACCCCACCGAGACCGACAACCAAGGCGGCCCGCGCCACCCGCGCGGGCCGCCTTCGACGAACCGGCAGTGACAACAGCTCCCGAACACGAAAGCATGGTGCCATGGATACCTTTTACCGCGTGCTCCGCTCCAGCCCCGTCCGCCGCGGCCCCGACCGCTGGGTCGCCGGCATTTGCGGCGGCATTGCAGCCAAGTTCGGCTGGGACGTGATGTGGGTGCGGATCGCCACCTTGCTGGTCTTCCTGTTCCCCGGCGTCGGCATCGGCACCTACCTGGTGTTGTGGCTGCTGCTGCCGAAGTACGACGGCAGCATCGCGCTGGAGAAGCTGCTCGCCGGCAAATCCTGATCCGCTGTCCACCGGCCGGAGGACAAGGGAGTCGGCAGGACGGACGTGCCGGCCGCGACCCCGGGCGGAGCATGCTGGAAGCATGAGAACCCCCGCCACCAGCCGCGCCGCGTTGGACGCCACGGGCGCGC
>NZ_JBNHGF010000555.1:0-1402 GCF_059091005.1 Arthrobacter sp. Y3223164 | reverse complement strand
GGGCGAGGCCGGCTCGGTGGCCCCCGGCGGCGCCATCTGGAGCTGGCGGGACAAGACACGCGCCGCGCTGACGGCCGAAGGCGCCCGGGTCAGCTTCGACGGCAGCTTGGTCCGGCTGGAGTGGACTGAACTGCTCAAGCCGGGCGCCGTCCTCGTCCTGTCCTGGAGCCTGGAGCTTGACGACGCCGAGGCTCCCCTGACCGGCGCGGGCGCGCCCCCGCTGCGCACGCCGTCGCTGGCCGGGGATCCCCGGCTCCAACGACTGATGAGCCGCTCCATGACCGACCTTAACAGCCTGCGGATGGCCGGGCGCCAAACCCCCGGCGACGTCTTCCTGGCCGCGGGGGCCCCATGGTTCCTGACGCTGTACGGCCGGGAGGCGCTGGTTGCCGCCAGGCTGCTGCTGCCGGTCGACGCCGCGGTAGCGGAAGGGACGCTGCGGGCAGTGGCAGCCTGGCAGGGCACGGCCGAGTCGGCGGAATCGGGCGAACAGCCCGGCCTGATGGTCCAGGAGGTGCGGCAGCGCCGCCTGTCGATGCCCGCGGACGCCGTGGTCCGGCAACTGCCCCCGGTCCTGTACGGGTCGCCCGACGCCACGCTGCTGTGGATCGTGCTGCTGCACGACGCCTGGCACGCGGGGATGCCGGAGGATGCCGTCCGGGACCTGCTGCCCCATTTGGAGGCCGCGCTGGACTGGCTGCGCATCGACGGCGACCCCGACGGCGACGGCTTCCTGGAGACGCCGGTTCCCGCCCTGCAGGGTCCGGGACACCAGGGGTCCGGCGACACGCGGGCCGCCTACCACTATCTGGACGGCAGGCCGGCCACCGGAACGGTCGCCTCCGCCGAACTCCAGGCCTACGCCTATGAGGCGGCCCGTGCCGCGGCCGTGCTGCTCGACTACTTCGGCGACATGAACGCCGGCGCCGAGTGGCGCGACTACGCGTCGCGGCTGGCGGAGAACTTCCGCAGCCGGTTCTGGTGCGCCGACGACGCCGGCCCGTACCCGGCGATGGCACTCGACGAACGGAAGCAGCGGGTGGACGGGGTCGGGTCCGGCATGGGACACCTGCTGGGCACGGGGCTGCTGAACCCCGAGGAGACCCGGACGGTGGCCGCGCGGCTGATGGACCGGACCTTGTTCTCCGGCTACGGCGTCCGCACCCTGTCGACGGCGAACCCCGGGTTCTGGCCGAGCCGCCGCCGCTCGGGGGCGGTCTGGACGCAGGAGACCGCGTGGATTGTGATGGGGCTGCTGCGCACCGGCTTCCAGGAACAGGCCGCACAGCTGGCGGCAGGACTGCTCGACGCGGCCGAGGGATTCGGCTACCGGTTGCCGGAACTCTTCAGCGGGCAGGCCGCGGTGGAGGTCCGGCCGGCGCTGCCGTATCCGTCCGCCTGC
>NZ_JBNHGF010000554.1:0-1413 GCF_059091005.1 Arthrobacter sp. Y3223164 | reverse complement strand
CGCGGGGTCGTCGTCGACCCCCCAGTGCTCGCGGAACCGGCCCGGATCCAGGGTGGCGCTGGGACCGGCCTGCGTGATGTACGCGCTGACGTCGAAGCCGATGCCGCCGGCGCCCAGCACCGCCACGGTTTCACCGAGCTGCCGGTGGTCGCGCAGCACGTCCAGGTAGCCGAGCACGCTCGGGTGGTCCACGCCGTCCAGGTCAGGGACCCGCGGCAGCACGCCGGTGGCGAGGACGACCTCGTCAAACCCGCCTTCGGCCAGGGCCGCCGCCGTGGCCCGGGTCTTCAGCCGCACCTCCACGCCGAGCAGTTCCAGCTGGCGGCTGAAATAGCGGATGGTCTCGTGGAACTCTTCCTTGCCCGGAATCTGCTTGGCCAGGTTGAACTGGCCGCCGATGCCGTCCGCCGCTTCAAAGAGGGTGACGCGGTGCCCGCGCCTGGCCGCAGTGACGGCACAGGCCAGCCCGGCCGGCCCGGCCCCGACCACGGCCAGCGATTTGGGCGCGGCGGCGGGCGCGATCAGCAGTTCGGTCTCGTGGCAGGCCTGCGGATTGACCAGGCAGGAGGTGGTCTTGCCGACGAAGGTGTGGTCCAGGCAGGCCTGGTTGCAGGCGATGCAAGTGTTGATCTCGTCGGCCCGTCCGCGCGAGGCCTTGAGCACGAATGCCGGGTCGGCGAGCAACGGGCGGGCCATGGACACCATGTCGGCGTATCCGTCGGCCAGCAGCTGTTCGGCGGTATCGGGGCTGTTGATCCTGTTGGTGGCTACCAACGGAATTCCGACGGCGCCCATCAGCCGGCGGGTGACCCAGGAGAAGCCGGCACGCGGCACCGAGGTGGCGATGGTCGGCACGCGGGATTCGTGCCAGCCAATGCCGGTATTGATGATGGTGGCCCCCGCCGCTTCGACTCCGCGGGCCAGTTCGGCGACTTCCTCGAAGGTGGAACCGCCTTCCACCAAATCCAGCATGGACAGGCGGTAGATGATGATGAAATCCTCGCCCACCCGTTCGCGGGTCCGGCGGACAACCTCCAGCGGGAAGCGGATCCGGTTCCGGTAGCTGCCGCCCCAGCGGTCGGTCCGCCGGTTGGTGCGGGCGGCGATGAACTCGTTGATCAGGTAGCCCTCGGACCCCATGATTTCGACGCCGTCGTATCCTGCTTCGCGGGCCAGCGCGGCCGCGTCCGCGAAGTCCTCGATGGTCTGCCCGATCTCCGGTTCGCTGAGCCCGCGGGGCGTAAACGGGCTGATCGGGGCCTGCAACGGGCTGGGCGCTACCGGCTCGGGATGCGCGGCGTAACGTCCGGCGTGCAGCAATTGCAGCGCTATCCGCCCACCTGCGGCGTGGACGGCGCCGGTAACGATCGTGTGGCGGGCGGCCTCCTCCGCCGTCGTCATCATGGCGCCGCC
>NZ_JBNHGF010000553.1:0-1418 GCF_059091005.1 Arthrobacter sp. Y3223164 | reverse complement strand
CCGGGCGCCGGATTCGCGGGCGCGGTGGTTTGCGGCGGCGAGGTTGCCGGCGGCCTGGTCCTGCTGAAGCTGGCGCAGCCGCAGCAGCCCGGCCAGGGGGAAGGATCGTGCCATCTCTACATACCTCCAAGGGTGCGGGCCAGGCGGTGCAGCTGCTCCCACGACTGCGCGGCCGGCGTCTGATCATCCATCCGCTGCTGCAGGAACAGGTTGATGTCGTCTTCATGCTGGACGGCCGCGTCCACCAGCGGGTTGGAACCGGGCTGGTAGGCGCCCACGTCCAGCAGGTCCTGCGCGGCCTTGCGGGCCGCCAGCACCTTGCGCAGGGCGCCCGCGGCGCGGGAGTTCTCCGGGCTGTTGACCTTGGACGCCACGCGCGAGATAGAGCCGAGCGGATCCACGGACGGGTAGTGCCCGGAAACGGCGAGCTTGCGGTCCAGCACCACGTGCCCGTCCAGGATGGAGCGGGCCGAGTCGGCGATCGGTTCGTTGTGGTCGTCGCCGTCCACCAGCACGGTGTACATCCCCGTCACGGAACCGGTTTCGGCGGTGCCGGCGCGTTCCAGCAGCCGGGCCAGCAGGGAAAAGGTCGACGGCGGATACCCGCGGGTGGCCGGCGGCTCGCCGACGGAGAGGCCGATCTCGCGCTGGGCCATGGCCACGCGGGTCAGCGAGTCCATCATCAGCATCACGTCCGCCCCGCGGTCGCGGAACGATTCGGCAATCCGGGTGGCGGTGAAGGCGGCGCGCAGCCGCATCAGCGCCGGCTCGTCCGAGGTGGAGACCACCACGATGGACCGGGCCAGGCCGGCCTCGCCGAGGTCGTCTTCGAGGAACTCGCGGACTTCACGCCCGCGCTCCCCGACCAGCGCGATGACGGAGACCTCGGCGTCGGTGCCGCGGGCGATCATGGACAGCAGCGAGGACTTGCCCACGCCGGAGCCGGCAAACAGGCCCATGCGCTGGCCCTTGCCAACGGTGGTGAGCGTGTCCAGCACGCGCACGCCCAGCTGCAGCGGCGTCTCGATCCGCGCGCGGTGCATGGCGGACGGGGTGTCGTTGTCCAGCGGGACCAGCGAGTCGAAGACCAGCGGCCCCTTGCCGTCGATCGGCCGCCCCATCCCGTCCAGCACCCGGCCGAACAGCCCGTTGCCGGTGGGCACCAGGACCGGCGCCCCCTTGGCCTTGGCCGGGGTGCCGGTATTGATCCCGGTGAGCCGGCCCAGCGGCATGCAACGGATGCTGTCCCGGCCGGTGGCCACGACCTCGGCCTCCACGCCCTGGCCGTCGCCAATGAGCACCAGGTCGCCGATGGCGCAATCAAGCCCAATGATCTCGACGCCGAGGCCCACCACCGAGGAAACCATCCCGTAGCGCGGGGGCCGGGCAGCCGCCAGCGCGCCGGCGAACCGGTCGGC
>NZ_JBNHGF010000552.1:0-1424 GCF_059091005.1 Arthrobacter sp. Y3223164 | reverse complement strand
CTGGTGGGCGCCCTGATCGTGCTGGCCGCCGACTTCGCCGCGGCCAACCTCATCCCGATGTATCTGACCGACGGCGCCTCGCTGCCGGTCGGGGTGGTGACCGGCGCGCTGGGCGCGCCGTTCCTGCTCTGGCTGCTGGTCACCACCAACCGCCGAGGCCAAGGAGGCTAAGTGCGCACGCTCGAATCCCGCAACCTGACGCTGGCATACGACCAGCGCACCGTGGTGCAGGACCTCACCGTCCGGCTGCCGGAAGGCAAGGTGACGATCATCGTCGGGGCGAACGCCTGCGGCAAGTCGACGCTGCTGCGCGGGCTGGCGCGGCTGCTCAAGCCGGGTGCCGGGTCCGTGCTGCTGGACGGCAAGGACATCCACCGGCAGTCCACCCGCGACGTGGCGAAGGTGCTGGGCCTGCTGCCGCAAAGCCCGGCGGCCCCCGACGGAATCACCGTCGCGGAACTGGTGGGCCGCGGCCGGTATCCGCACCAGGGCTGGTTCCGGCAGTGGACCCGGGAGGACGACGACGCCGTCAGCGCGGCCCTGGCGGCCACCGACACCCTGGAGCTCGGCGACCGGAACGTGGACGAACTCTCCGGCGGCCAGCGCCAGCGGGTGTGGATCGCGATGGCGCTGGCCCAGGAGACCGACGTGCTGCTGCTGGACGAGCCGACCACGTTCCTGGACGTGGCCCACCAGGTGGAGGTGCTGGACCTGATCACCGACCTGAACCGGCGCCGCGGCACCTCCGTGGCCATCGTGCTGCACGACCTGAACCTGGCCGCCCGCTACGCCGACCAGCTCGTGGCGATGAAGGATGGCCGGGTGGTGGCCGAGGGCGCCCCCGCGCAGGTGGTTACCGAGGAGCTGGTGCAGACGGTGTTCGGACTGGAATCGCGGGTGATCCCGGACCCGGTGTCCGGAACGCCGATGGTGGTTCCGGTCGGCCGCCACCACTGCGAGGCGCCCGCCCCGGCCGAAGACGACGCCGACCCGGTCCTGTCCACGCCGGACCTCAAGCACGAAGAACCCGCGGCGTGAGCGAGGCCGGCCGGCGCCGACAACCGCCTGGAGAGGGTCCCGGCGGCGCCGGAAGGAAAACCCGGCGCGCAGCCGAAGGAACGGACATGGAGAACGGAGCACGATGACCGCCGTAGCAACTGAAACATCCGCCGTAGTGCCGGTGCTGGCCTTCGGCGTAGCCGTCGCCCGGGTAGAGGACCTTTCGCCGAGCTACCGGCGGGTCACCTTTTCCGGGGAGTCGCTCCGCCGTTTCGGCGTGGACGGGCCGACGCTGGATCTGCGGATCAAGGTGATGATCCCGTCCACCGTGGATCGGCAGGTGGGAGTAGCAGCTTCCACCTACGAGCTGCATCGGGCGGCGCTGCGCCTGCGGGCGGAACAGAAGCTGGGCCACGGCAGCCTGG
>NZ_JBNHGF010000551.1:0-1426 GCF_059091005.1 Arthrobacter sp. Y3223164 | reverse complement strand
AGCGGCCGCGGCACTGGTGCTGATGCTGCTGGCCGCCCGGCGTCCCGCCACGGCGCTGGCCTGGGCCGGTATTGGCGCGGGATTACTGGGCGGGGTCCTCTGGCTGGCCTCCGGGCTTGCACCGCCGCTGGCGGTGAATGCGGCGGGCGAAAGTGCGTTGGCCCAGGTGTTCCTGGGGAGGCTGGTCGAGTTGGCCGTCGCCGACTTCCGGCCCTGGGCCGCCGTCTTTGGCGCCGCCGGATTGGGGGTCGCGGTGGCCGGTTTCACCCTGCGGGCGGTGCTGGGCGGGGCCCGGCGGACCGGGCCCACGGGCTAGCATAGAGGCATGGCCAGTACTGCTGTTTCCCTTTCCATGCCTACCATTCCCCGCAAGCGCCGCACCCCGGACGAGGTCTGGGCTGCTGCACCCGTGGACGGTGACAAGAAGGTGCTGCTGGCGGCCCCGCGTGGATACTGCGCCGGCGTCGACCGGGCCGTGATCGCGGTGGAAAAGGCGCTGGAGCATTATGGCCCGCCCGTCTACGTGCGCAAGCAGATCGTCCACAATGTGCACGTGGTCTCCACGCTGGAGGAAAAGGGCGCCATCTTCGTCGAAGAGACCGACGAGGTGCCCGAAGGCGCCCTGGTCGTCTTCTCGGCGCACGGGGTTTCGCCTGCGGTGGTGCAGTCCGCCGAGGACCGCCAGCTGCGGACCATCGACGCGACCTGCCCCTTGGTGACCAAGGTGCACCGGGAAGCGGTGCGGTTCGCCCGCGACGGCAACGAGATCCTGCTGATCGGTCACGAGGGACACGAAGAAGTCGAAGGGACCTACGGGGAAGCGCCGGACCACACCACGATCGTCAACAACCCGGACGAGGCGCGGACAGTGCAAGTGCGGGATCCGGAAAGGCTGATCTGGCTGTCGCAGACGACGCTCTCGGTCGACGAGACGATGGAAATCGTCTCCATCCTGCGGGACCGCTTCCCGGCTCTGCAGGATCCGCCGAGCGACGATATTTGCTACGCCACGTCCAACCGCCAGGCCGCGATCAAGAAGATTGCACCCCAGGCGGACCTGGTCATTGTGGTCGGCTCGGAAAACTCATCCAACTCCGTGCGGCTGGTCGAGGTCGCCCTCGAGTACGGCGCCAAGGCGGCCTACCGCGTGGACTTCGCCAATGAGGTAGACGAGTCCTGGTTCGAGGGCGTGGCCACCGTCGGCGTGACCTCCGGAGCCTCCGTGCCCGAGGTCCTGGTGCGCGAGGTGCTGCGCCTGTTGGGCGACTACGGCTACGGCGACGTGGAAGAAGTGGTCACCGCCGAAGAGGACATCCTTTTCTCGCTGCCGAAGGAATTGCGAGCCACGCTCAAGGAACGCGGCGACGAATCGCGCGGCCTCGGCGGCCGCGTCACCCGCCCGGGACGCTAGCGCCCGGCCACCGGC
>NZ_JBNHGF010000550.1:0-1429 GCF_059091005.1 Arthrobacter sp. Y3223164 | reverse complement strand
CCGGTTGCCTGCGGTTTCGGGTAGGCGGCGCAGCCGGCTGCGGGCCGGGAGCGTTGCCGGACCAGCCGTCCGTGCCGTGCTCCGTGCCGTTGTTGGTGGACTGTGTCACCTGGTGGTTCCCTCCCGCAGCTGTCCGGGCCGTGCACCCAACGCGCTGCCGCCCGGGGCGCTCGCGGCGCCTGCTCTAGCGTACGCCGTCGGCCCGGCATCGGTGGTGCGGCGCCTGCTCGGCCTTGAGCGAACTGCCGGTCCCCGGCGCGACAAGGAATCCCGGCTGCCGGTAACGTGGAACTCACGCAACACCCCGGGCACAGCCCCCGCCGCCTCCCCGGCAGCCGCTGCGGCCCGTGCCCGCTCCAACCCTCGAGGACCGGTGGTAGTGATGACCCCCAAGCAGCCCGACGACGACCCGCAGGATCCGCTGGCGGAGATGTTCGCCAAGCTCTTCGGTGGCCAGGCCGGGGCAATGGATCCCGCGGAAATAGCCAAGGCGGCAGGACTTCCCTCCGACCCCACTGCCTTGGCGCAGATGTTCCAGCAGGTCCAGGCGATGATGAGTGCCCCCGCCGAAGGTCCGGTCAACTGGAGACTGGCCCATGAAAGCGCCCGTAAGGTGGCCGCCTCGGACAGCGACCCGTCCGTCTCTACCGCACAGGGCCGCGCCGTCGACGAAGCGCTCCGGCTGGCCGAGATGTGGCTCGATCCGGTGACGAGCATGCCCGGCACCGGGCTCATCGGCAGGGCCTGGTCCCGCGCCGAGTGGGTTGAGGCAACGCTGCCGACCTGGAAGCGGTTGACGGAGCCGGTCGCCAACAGCATCGCCTTCGCGCTGACCAGCGCGCTGACCGAGCAGGTGCCGGAGGAGATGAAGCAGATGCTCGGCGGGGCACACTCCATGCTGCAGAACCTCGGCGGCGCGATGTTCGGCATGCAGCTTGGCCAGGCCGTGGGCGCCTTGGCCAAGGACGTGGTCAGTTCCAGCGACATCGGCGTCCCGCTGGTGGAAGGCAAGATGGCCCTGCTGCCGGCCAACGTCAAGTCGTTCGGCGAGGGCCTGGACATCCCGGGGCAGGACGTGCTGCTCTTCCTGGCGATCCGGGAAGCTGCGCACACCCGCCTGTTCACGCATGTCCCGTGGCTCTCCGGCTATTTGCTGGGCGCTATCGAAAGCTATGCGCGGGGCATCCATATCGACATGGGGCGGATCGAGGAAGTGGCCCGCGACCTCGATCCCACAAACCCCGAATCCATGCAGCAGGCACTCTCGCAGGGCGTGTTCATGCCGAAGCGCACGCCGGAACAGGAAGCCGCCCTGGCCAAGCTCGAAACTGCGCTCGCGCTGGTCGAGGGCTGGGTGGACGAGCTCACCGCCGGCGCAGCGGCCAACCTGCCCTCGGCACCGGCGCTGCGCGAAACGGTCCGACGGCGG
>NZ_JBNHGF010000549.1:0-1441 GCF_059091005.1 Arthrobacter sp. Y3223164 | reverse complement strand
GGGCGACGGCGGCAACTCGCCCGAGGGCAGCCCGGGCGCCACGGAGGGCGGCGGAGCCGAACAGGGCATCACCGACACCAGCATCCTGCTCGGCAGCACCACCTCGCTCAGCGGCGTGGCCGGGGCGCCGGGCAGCTGCCTGGTCGCGGGCATGGAGGCCTACTTCGGCGCCGCCAATGCGGACGGCGGGGTGGAATTCGGCGACGGCAAGACCCGCAAAGTGGAGCTCAAAGCGTACGACGACGCCTACGATCCCGGCCGCGCCGTGGCGAACTTCCGGCAGATGATCGCCGAGGGCGTCTTCGCCGACGTCAACGGTCTGGGCACCCGCACCAACCTGGCCGTCATGCCGGTGGCCACCGAGGAAGAATTCCCGCAAGTGTTCGTGGCCTCCGGAGACTCGGTGTTCAGCGAAGACCCCGAGGCCAACCCGTGGACCATCGGCTGGATGCCCACCTACTATGCCGAAGGCAACTCCTTCGGCAAGTTCCTGGTGGACTCCGGCACGGCCGTCACCGTCGCCGTGCTGGAACAGAACGACGACGCCGGCAACGAGTTTGTTGCCGGGCTGGAGGACGCCATCGAAGGCTCGGAGGTGGAGATCGTCCAGCGGGCGACGTTCGAACCGGGCGACCCGACGGTGGACGCGCAGATGGCCCAGCTCGCGGACAGCGAGGCCGACGTCTTCTTCTCGGCCAACACGGTGCCGGCGCTGACGGCGTCGTCGATGGTCCGCGCGCAGGACCTTGGCTGGAACCCGTCCATCTTCCTGGCGGCCGTGGCCGCCAACGAGCGGGACGTGCTGGAACCGGGCAATGCCAGCGCCTTCCCGAACGTGTACAGCACCGGCTTCACCAAGCAACCCACGCAGACCGACGACGAGGAAGTGAAGCAGTTCCTGGCCGACATCAAGGAGTACGCCCCCGATACCGCCGACCAGGTCATCCCGCATTGCCTCTGGGGCTACGCCACCGCCGCCACCCTCGAGGAAGCGTTCAAGAACATGGCCGAGCCGACCCACGAGGCGCTGATGGAAGCGGTCCGCAACGTCAAGGACTTCGAGCCGCCGCTGCTGCTCGACGGCCTGAGCGTGGACACCACCACCAACATGGCGCCGATCTCCGAGGTACAGGTCCAGGAGCACACCGACGAGGGCTACGTGCCGGCGGAGTCCTTCACGCCCTAACGGCACCCCGTGCGCCGGAACGGTTCCGGCCGTTCCGGCGCCCGAAGGGTCATGCAGTCCGGTCGACGCGTGAGCGCCAGAGCAAGTACACGAAGTACGGGGCGCCGACCAAGGCGGTCATGATGCCGGCCGGGATCTGTGCCGGGGCGATGACCGTCCGCCCGATGATGTCCGCCAGCACCACAGTGCAGGCGCCGAGCATTGCGGCCACCGGCAAAACCCGGCTGTGCCGGGCGCCCACGAGCGACCGGGCCG
>NZ_JBNHGF010000548.1:0-1442 GCF_059091005.1 Arthrobacter sp. Y3223164 | reverse complement strand
CGGCTCGCCCACGCGGCGCTGCTCAAGGACGACGGCGCGAGGCTGAACGGAGCGACGCTGCGCGGGCAGCGGCTGGGGCATCTTGTGTTCCATGCGGAGATGGACCGGGTGCTGGTGAACGGGCCTCCGCGGACCGCCGCGTCGGGCGCCGTGCAGCAGACGTACGCGGCCTTCGACGAGCGGGTACCGCCGCTGGCCGCGGACTTCGACCGCGACGCGGCGCTGGCCCAACTGACCGGGCGGTACTTCACCAGCCGCGGACCGGCCACCTTGAAGGACTGTTCCGACTGGTCCAAACTGCCTCAGGCGGACCTCAAGCGCGGCCTCGAAGCCGGGGGCCGAGACGGACTGGAAGTGTTCGAAACCGAGGGGCAACAGCTCTGGTACTCCCCCGCCGCCGGGACGATCGGCGGCGCCGCTGCGGCGGCGGGCGACGGACACCCGCGGGCGGACCTGATTCAGTGTTACGACGAATACGTCATGGGTTACACCAAGACCCGCGGCTATCTGGGCGGCAGCGCGCCGGCGGCGCCGGGCGGCGACGTGCCGATCCACGTGCTGCTGTTGGACGGACGGATGGCCGGCAACTGGAGACACGTCCTAGGGCCCGGCTCCGCCGAGCTGCGGCTCAAGCCGCTGCGGGTCTTGACCGAGCCGGAGCGGCAGGCCGTGGACGAGGCGGTGGAACGGTACGCGGCCTTCCTGCGGCGGCCGGTATCGCTCGAACTGACCTGACGCTCCGCTCCCCCTGATCGGGCGCAGCGGTGGGAATGGGCGCGGACGGCGGGCACCGACGTCGTACCGAGGCCGCTGTCACGCGGGCGGAAAAGTCAGGCGGGCGCGAAGAACGCCTCGGTGAGGGCCTCGTGCAGCTGGTGGATGTCGGTGAGGAAACCGTCGTGGCCCAGCGGCGTCTCGATGGTGTGGACCTTGACCGCCCCGGGCAACGCCTCGGCCAGCTGCCGCGACTGTTCGGGGAAGTACAGGCGATCGGAATCCACCGCGGCGACGAAGAACTGCGTGTCGGTGAGGCCGCCGAGCGACTGCTCCAGCGAGCCCCGGCCCCGGGCAACGTCGTGGCTGATGAGGGCCTCGGTGAGCAGGATGTAGCTGTTGGCGTCGAAGCGCGCGACGAGCTTGTCCGCCTGGTAGTCGAGGTAGCTTTCCACGGCATAGCGGCCACGGGCGGACGGCGTGATGCCGCCGTACGGCTGCTCCTCCGCCTGCGGCTTACGGCCGAACCTGTACTCCAGCTCCGGCTCCGAGCGGTAGTTGATGTGCGCGATCCGCCGGGCGATACCCAGTCCCGCCTCGGGAGCGGGGCCCCCGTAATAGTCGCCGCCGGAGAAGTGCGGGTCCAGCCGGATGGCCGCGACCTGCGCCTGCGCGAAGGCAATCTGTTCGGCGGTGCTCGCGGCGCCGCACGCCAGGACGGCGCACCG
>NZ_JBNHGF010000547.1:0-1411 GCF_059091005.1 Arthrobacter sp. Y3223164 | reverse complement strand
GGCCGCGTGCCGGCCGGCGCGCCGTCCGCGGGACGGGCCGTCAACTGCACCGGCCCTCTTCCTGCTCGCTGCACCACTGCAGGTATTCCTTGGTGTACGCGTTGTGCTCCGCCAGTGTCTCGGCGAACTTGGTCTCGCCGGTGTCCAGGTTGACCGTCACCCAGTAGTAGTAGGGGACGTCGGCCGGATTGGCGGCCGCGTCGATGGCAGGCCCGCCGGGTGAGTTGATCGGCCCGGCCGGCAGCCCGGTGTGCGCGTACGTGTTGTACGGATTGGACTTGTCGGCCTTCTCCTCGGGCGTGATGTCGTAGCCCTTCCGGCCCAGCCCGTAGGTGACCGTGGCGTCGGACTGGATCAGGCCGTTCGTTTCGGTGTTGTCGGGCTTGAGCCGGTTCTGGATGGCCCCGGCGACCTTGGCGTAGTCGGCCTCGCCCGCCTCGGCTTCGATGATGCTCGCGATGGTCAGCACCCGGAACTGTTCCTGCGGATCGGTGATGCCGTCCGCGGTCAGCCGCTCCTTGGTGTTGGCGACCAGTTCGGAGATGATGTCCTCCGCGGTGGCGTCCAGCGGCCAGCGGTATTCTCCGGGGAACAGGTACCCTTCCAGGTTCCGTGCGTCCTTGGGCAAATCGAACTGCTGCGGATTCTTGGCCAGCTCCGCGAACTCGGAGGCCGGGATCTTCGTGCCCTTGCTCAGGGCGTCGAACACCTCGTTCTGCCGCCAGGTGCGGTTGATGGCAACGTAGGAAACCTTCTCCCCCACGTCCGCGAGCAGGATGGCGGCCGCGTCGGCGGCGGGCAGCTTGTACTGCATCTCGTAGTCGCCGGGCTGGACCTCGCGGCCGTTGGCCTGGCTGGCCAGCTCGCCGAGGAATATTTCGCTGTTGGAGACGATGTCCTGCTCCACGAGGGAACTGGCGATGGCCAGCGGGCCGGCGCCTTGTTCCACGGTGAAGGTTACCTGCCCCTCCCCGGGGCCCGCGTAGTCTTCGGGGCCGCCGCCCATGCCGAGCAGGTTCTGCAGGAACAGCACGACGCCGACCAGACCGGCGGCGAAGACGGCGAACACCACCAGCATGATCGTGTTGCGCCGGCGGCGGGCGCGCTGCTTGCTGCGGGCCGGGCCCTTGCGGCCGGGCGCCGGTTCGTCCTCGAAAAAGTCCAGCCGGCCGTCGTGGTAGACCTGTCCGTCGTCCTGGTACACGACGCCGTCGTCGGCGACGTCCCAGTTTTGCTCCGCGTCGCCGTCCTCGGCGGGAACCTGCTGCTGGACCACGGTGGCCGGCTCCGGTTCATGCCAGGCGGCGGACCGTTCGTCCTCGATGATGGGTTCCGGCTCGTCCCAGCCGGCCGCAACCGGTGCGTCCCCCACGCCGGCCTCCGGCTCGTCCCGAGCGGGGGCGACGGGGGC
>NZ_JBNHGF010000546.1:0-1447 GCF_059091005.1 Arthrobacter sp. Y3223164 | reverse complement strand
GGGGCAGGAACCCCGGCGGGTCGCCACCGACGCCGCCGAGTCCCGGAAGCCGCAGCCCGACCAGGGGCAGGTCTGGATCAACCCGACGGCGCGGCCGGCGCGCGCTCCCGTGCAGATGCCCACACTGACACGGGTCCCGCAGGCCCCGGCCGCCCGGAGAGAACCGGACCACCGGGACCCGTCACCGTTCGGCAAATTCATCCTGCTGGCCGCCGCTGCGTCGCTGGCGGCGTGGGCCGTCATCTGGATGGCCCAACCGGGGCCCGCCCCGGCTGTGCAACCCGGCGGGGCCGCCGCCCTGAATGGGGTACCGTTCGATGCCGGCTCCACTCTCAAGGGTCCGGGCCATGGCGGCTTTCCGCCGTCGGGAGTCGACGCCGCGGACGAACCGCTGGGAGTGCCCGCACCCCTCAATGAGGAGAGCAGTTCCTACCGATTCCTGCCCTCGCCGTCCAAGCAGGACTACCTCGCCTACGACCCGTGCCGCCCGATCCGGTATGTGGTCCGCACTGCCGACTCCCCCGCGGGCAACATCGAGCTGGTCCATGAGGCGGTGGACCACGTCTCGGATGCCACCGGCCTGCAGTTCATTTACGAAGGAACCACGACCGAACGGCCCGCCGAGCGGCGCCGGTCCTACCAGCCAGAACGCTACGGCGAGCGCTGGGCGCCGGTGCTGATCGCCTGGTCGGACCCGGAGCAGAGCCCCTCCTTGGCCGGTCCGACCATCGGCTTGGGCGGCAGCGGCTGGGCATCGCGGGGCGGGGTTTCCGCTTACGTATCGGGTCAGATCGAACTGGACACCCCGCAGTTCCGCCAACTGCTGGGTGCCCCCGATGGCAAAGGCGCCGCCCGGGCGATCATCATGCACGAGCTGGGCCACCTGATCGGCCTGGACCACGTTGAGGATCCCAGCCAGCTGATGTACGCGCAGGCCTCGCACGACATCCTCACCTTTGCCGACGGCGACCTCACCGGCCTGGCGTTGCTGGGCCAGGGCGAGTGCGTGCCCGAGCTATAGAACCTCGAGGGCCTGCTCCACGGTGTCCACGAGGTGCACGGATCCCTCCATGGACCGCCCGCGCGCCAGCGCCTGCAGCAACGGCCAGGCAGGCATTTCCTCGGTCCAGTACTTGCGCCCGACCAGCACCATCGGCGCGAGCGCTTCCGGGGTGGCGTAGTAGTTTTCGCAGGCGTCCTGGAAAATTTCCTGCACCGTGCCGCCGGCGCCGGGCAGGAACACGATTCCGCCGTCGCAGCGCTGCAGCAGCACGGCCTCTCGCAGGGCGTTGCCGAAGTACTTGGCGATGTGGGTGGCAAACAGGTTCGGCGGCTCGTGCCCGTAGTGCAGGTGGGGATGCCCAGATTCGCGACGCCGGGTCCGGCTTTGGCGAGCACGTCGGCCGCCGCGCGGGCCCAGTCGGTGACGGACGGCCGGAAGCCGGGG
>NZ_JBNHGF010000545.1:0-1450 GCF_059091005.1 Arthrobacter sp. Y3223164 | reverse complement strand
CCGCGACACCGGCCCCCCACACCGGCCCCACACCCGCCCCGCGCCGGCCCGCACACACGCCGGGGATCATGCTTGTCAGGCCCCTATTGCCGTGTTGTAGTTGACTCACGCAATGACATGGACGCACCGCAGCGTCCCGGCGAACCCGGCTTGGCTGCGGCAATCCAGGCGCCGGTCCGCACCCAGGCCGGTAGCCGGAGGGGTGAGTGGCGATGGTTGTGCAGCGGTTGTTGCCGACGGAGGAAGCGCAGGACCTGATCGAGCTGGTCCGCGACATCGCGGACCGCGAGCTGCTGCCGCAGGCGGCCGAGGCCGAGGCCGCCGAACGCTTCCCGCGCGGGGTCTTCCGGATGCTGGGGGAAACCGGGCTGCTCAGCCTGCCGTACCCGGAGGAGTTTGGCGGCGGCGGCCAGCCGGCCGAGGTCTACCTGCAGGTCCTGGAGGAACTCGGCGCAGCCTGGGGCAGCGTGGCGGTGGGCGTCAGCGTCCATGCCCTCTCCTGCTTCCCGCTGGTGCATTTCGGCAGCGATGCGCAGCGCAAGACCTGGCTGCCGGACATGCTCTCGGGCGACACGCTGGGTGCCTACTGCCTCTCCGAGTCGCACGCGGGCTCCAACCCGGCGGCGATGCGCACCCGCGCCGTCCGGAAGGGCGATGGCTACGTGATCCGCGGTGCGAAGGCCTGGACCACGCACGCCGGCGAGGCCGATTTCTACACGGTGATGGCCAGGACGTCCGACGATCCCCGGCACGGGATCTCTTGCTTCCTGGTTCCGGCCGACGCCGAAGGACTGAGCGCGGCGCCGCCCGAGCACAAGATGGGGCTGACGGCCTCGACCACGGCGACGATGAACTTCGACGACGTGTATGTCCCGGCCAACCGCCTGATCGGCGAGGAAGGCCAGGGCCTGGCGATCGCCTTCGCGGCGCTGGACTCGGGCAGGCTGGGCATTGCGGCGGTGGCCGCCGGGCTGGCCCAGGCCGCGCTGGACCTGGCCGCCTCCTACGCCAACGAGCGCGAGGCCTTCGGCAAGCGGCTGATCGAGCACGAGGGGCTGGCGTTCCTGATCGCCGACATGGCGGTGGAAGTGGAAACCGCGCGCGCCATGTACCTGGCGGCGGCGCGGCTGAAGGACGCCGGCCTTCCCTACGGCCGGGAGGCCTCGATCGCCAAGCTGGTGGCCACCGACAACGCGATGAGCGTGACGACGAACGCCGTGCAGGTGCTGGGCGGGGCAGGCTACACCCGGGACTTCCCGGCCGAGCGGTACATGCGCGAGGCCAAGGTCATGCAGATCTTCGAGGGGACGAACCAGATTCAGCGGCTGCTCATCTCCCGCCACTTCATCCGCTGACTGGGACCGGCCGGAAAAGACCCGCTAACGGCGGCAGTCCGCCGTGCCGAAACGCCGGGGCGCCACGCGTCCGGCGCCGGGTCGAACCGCCGGGG
>NZ_JBNHGF010000544.1:0-1457 GCF_059091005.1 Arthrobacter sp. Y3223164 | reverse complement strand
GACGCCACCGCCACGGCGGAGCTGGCGGCCCGCGAGCCCGGCGTGTTCTCCGGCGGTCCGGTGCTGGCCGAGGTCTTCCGCCAGGTGGATCCCGACGTGCGGGTGGAGCTGAAAACCGGCGACGGCGCCGCCTTCGGGGCCGGCGAGGTGCTGGCCGTCCTGACCGGAAACGCCCGCTCCATCCTGCTGGGTGAACGGGTGGCTTTGAACCTGCTGCAGCGGATGAGCGGCATCGCCACGCAGACCGCGGCCTTCGTCCGGGAAGTGGCCGGTACGGCGGCCCGGGTGGTGGATACCCGCAAGACCACCCCCGGCCTGCGGGCGCTGGAGCGCTATGCCGTGCGCTGCGGCGGCGGACACAACCACCGCTATTCGCTCTCCGACGCAGTGATGGCCAAGGACAACCACCTGGCCGTGCTCACCGCCGATGGCAGCCGGGACCTGACCGAGGCGCTGCTGGAGGCGAAGGCCAGGCTCCCGCACACCGTCCACTTCGAGGTGGAGGTGGACAGGGCCGAGCAGATCGAGCCGGTGCTGGCCGCGGGCGTGGACACCATCATGCTGGACAACTTCAGCGTGGACGAACTCCGCGCCGGCGTTGCCCGGGTGGCCGGACGTGCGATCGTCGAGGCCAGCGGCAACGTGCGGTTGGAGACCGTCGGCCGGATTGCCCGGACCGGGGTTGACGTCATCTCGTCCGGCGCGCTCACTCACAGCGTGCGGTCGCTGGACCTGGGCCTGGACATCCGCATTGCCGCGGGGCAGGCGGCCGAAGGGGCGTCGTCGTCGTGATTTATCTGGACGCTGCGGCGACCGCCCCGGTGCGCCGCGAGGTGCTGGAGGCCATGTGGCCGGCACTGACGCAGGACTTCGGCAATCCCTCGAGCCACCACACCGTGGGAGAGGCGGCGCTGCGGGCACTCGATTATGCCCGGGGCACGGCCGCCGGGGTGCTGGGCTGCCGCCCCGGCGAGATCCTCTTCACGTCCGGCGGGACCGAGTCCAACAACCTGGCGGTCAAGGGCATTGCGCTCGCTTCCCCGCGGGGCAGGCACGTCGTCACCAGCGCCGTGGAACACCCCTCGGTGCTGGAGGCGGTCGACTACCTGGCCCGGTTCCATGACTTCGAGGTCACCCGGGTGCCGGTCGATGCCACGGGCATGGTCCGCGTGGACGAACTGGAGGCCGCGCTGCGCGACGACACCACGCTGTGCACGGTGATGTACGCGAACAACGAGGTGGGCACCATCCAGCCGGTCGGGCGCATCGGCAGGCTCTGCCGGGCCGCCGGGGTCCCGTTCCACACGGATGCCGTGCAGGCGGCCGGCTGGCTGGACCTGGACGTCGCAGAGCTCGGGGCGGACGCGCTCAGCGTGTCCGGCCACAAGCTGGGCGCGCCCAAGGGCTGCGGGCTGCTGTATGTCTCCGGCCGGGTCCCGCTGGAGCCGGTGCTGCAC
>NZ_JBNHGF010000543.1:0-1461 GCF_059091005.1 Arthrobacter sp. Y3223164 | reverse complement strand
CCGGCCGTGCCCAACGCCCCGGTCCCGATGCCGGCCGCCAGGACGGGGACCGTCTGCTGCAGCAGTCTGCGCCGGCTCGGCTGTCCCTCGGGCGTGTTGGCGGCCATGCAGCAGGTCCTCCCGGTGCCGGCCCCCAGAGTCCCTGCGCCGCATCCGGTCCGGCCTGCCGGACGCGGCGATTGTCCGGCACCAGTCTATGCCGAACGCATCAGTTCAGTGCCGTGCCCGCCGCCTGTTCGACGGCGTCCACCAGCACGCCGCTGTCCACCAGCAGTCGGACCGCCTCGATTTCCGGCGAGAGATAGCGGTCGGTGCCTGGACCGGCGACGGTTTTGCGGATCTCCCGGCGCACAGCGGTGACGGCCGGGGCGCTGCGGGAGGTCTCCACGCCGCCGTCGCGCATGTCCAGGGCGCGGGCACTGGTGAGCAGTTCAATGGCCAGCACCCGGGTGAGCCCGTCCAGGGCGCGGCGCAGTTTCAGCCCCGCGGACCACCCCATGGACACATGGTCCTCCTGCATGGCCGAGGACGGGATGGAATCCACCGACGCCGGGTTGGCGAGCCGCTTGAGCTCGCTGACGATGCCGGCCTGGGTGTACTGGGCGATCATATGCCCGGAGTCCACCCCCGGATCATCGGCCAGGAAAGCATTCAGGCCGTGGCTGCGGGCGGTGTCCAGGAACCGGTCGGTCCGCCGTTCGCTCATCGAGGCAAGGTCGGCCACGGCGATGGCCAGGAAGTCCAGCGCGTAGCCGACCGGGGCGCCGTGGAAGTTGCCGTTGGACTCCACCCGGCCGTCCGGGGTGACCACGGGATTGTCGACGGCGGAGGCCAGCTCGTAGCCGGCCACCGATTCCACATGGGCAAGCGTGGCGCGCGCCGCGCCGTGCACCTGGGGTGCGCAGCGCAGGGAGTACGCATCCTGGACCCGGGTGAACCGGTGCTGCGCATCGGCTCCGGCTGACTTTTGCTCTGCGATCAGGACGGAACCGGCCAGGACGGTGCGCATGTTGGCGGCCGCAGCGATCTGGCCGGGGTGCGGCCGGAGCGCGTGCAGGTCCTCCGCCAGCACGGAGTCGGTGCCGAGCAAACCTTCGATGCTCATGGCCGCGGCGAGGTCGGCGGTCTTCAGCAGCCGGTGCAGGTCGGCCGACGCCATGATCAGCATGCCCAGCATGCCGTCGGTGCCGTTGATCAGTGCCAGCCCTTCCTTCTCCCGCAGCTCCACCGGCTCCAGGCCCGCGGCGGCCAGTGCGTCGGCGGCCGCCACCAGCTCGCCTTCCTGGGTGCGGACCTGGCCCTCACCCATCAGGGCGAGTGCGCAGTGGGCCAGCGGCGCGAGGTCCCCGGAACAGCCCAGGGAGCCGTATTCGCCGATCACCGGGGTGATGCCGGCGTTGAGGATGCCCGCGTAGGCCTGGGCCACCAGCGGGCGGACGCCGGTGCGGCCGGTGGCCCTCG
>NZ_JBNHGF010000542.1:0-1461 GCF_059091005.1 Arthrobacter sp. Y3223164 | reverse complement strand
GCCGGCCCCGCGGACGCTCCGTAACCTGCCGACCAAGGGGCGGTAACCTGCCGACCAACGGGGGCGCGTGCCTTGGGCGGGTGCCGGCGGCCGGTAACAGAACGCGATGGGGGACGGGCCCGCGGCCCGTCCCCCATCGGAATCCTCGAGGGACCGCTTAGACCATTTCCCGGGTCTTGTCGTAGCGGATGACCGCCTTGGCGGTGGCGCGCTTGGTCAGCACCTGGATCACGCGCGCCACGGTGCCGGACACCACGGCGAAGGCTACCGCCGCCCGCAGGCTGTTCTCCAGGTCATCGTCGCTCTTCGGCGCATCTTTTCCGGTGACCATCTTCCAAACAAGCCCCAGCAACTGGCTGGCTGCCAGGCCCGCGCCGATACTCACCAGTGTGCCCAAGAGCCTCAACACAACACTCATGCCCGCTCCCTTCCGGGGCCGCAGCCCCGTCTCAACTGCTGTTCCGGTTCCCAGCCTACTGCCCGGCACCCGCCCGGGCCGTGTGCCGTCGTGCATTTTCCCCGGGTCTGCGCCCCGAATGCCGCGCCGCCGCGGGCGAGTGTAGACTGGTGCGTGCTGCCAGACAGCATCTAGTGACGACAGGGGAGCGTCCGACCGGCCGGTGCACACCGAGACCGGGAGGGACGCTGAGAGTGCGGATAGACCGCAGACCCTCGAA
The DNA here is from genome assembly GCF_059091005.1 of Arthrobacter sp. Y3223164. Classification (NCBI taxonomy): domain Bacteria; kingdom Bacillati; phylum Actinomycetota; class Actinomycetes; order Micrococcales; family Micrococcaceae; genus Arthrobacter; species Arthrobacter sp. Y3223164. Next base: position 784 of record NZ_JBNHGF010000542.1, on the reverse strand, counting down.
CCTGCTCCGGTTAGTACCGGCGAAGGGAGTCGAGTTCTCGGGGCGCGCCGCGTGGCCGCCCTCCCCTCCTGCAACCAGGAGGATTCCAATGAGTACCGTTTCGAATGCACCCGCCACACCCACTCCTGCCCGGAAGCAGCGTTACGGCTGGCGGGTAGTGGACATCGTCGTGGCCTCGGTGGTCGCCGTGGCCGTCGGCGTCATCTTCTGGGCCTGGTCGGCGGGCTGGCCGCTGATCGAGGGCCTGACCATAGCCTTCCCGCCTTCCGCCGGGCTGTACACCGGCGGCTGGCTGATGGCGGGCGTGCTGGGCGGGCTGATCATCCGCAAGCCCGGCGCCGCCATCTACTGCGAGATGCTGGCCGCGGTTGTCTCCGCGCTGCTGGGCACGAGCTTCGGCATGACCGTCCTGGTCTCCGGCCTGATCCAGGGCCTGGGTGCCGAAGTCGTCTTCCTGCTCTTCCTGTACCGCAGGTTCAACCTGGGCGTGGCGCTGCTGGCCGGCCTGGGCGCAGGCCTGGCGCTGTCCATCAGCGAGAACATCCTCTACAACATGCTCTGGGCCGCCGAGTGGCAGCTGGCGTACGTGGGCTTCGCCGCCTTGTCCGGCGTCGTGATTGCCGGGCTGCTGCCATGGCTGGCGGTCAGGGGCCTGGCGAAGACGGGTGCGCTGTCCTCCTTCGCCGCGGGACGCACGGCAGACGCCTGAGCCGTTTGATGGGAGCGCAGAGTACGACGGCGGCGCCCGGCCCGGTGCCGGTCCTCGCCGAGGGGTGGGGCTGGC
>NZ_JBNHGF010000541.1:0-1472 GCF_059091005.1 Arthrobacter sp. Y3223164 | reverse complement strand
GCCGCCGAAAACGTCACCGCCGCCGCCGCCACCGAAGATCCCGCCGCCGCCGTGCGAGCCGTGTCCGCCGTGGAGGATGGAATCGATGAGGATGCCGCCGAGGATCGCCCCGCCCAGGCCGCCGCCCCGACCGCCGAACATTCCTCCTCCGCCGAAGCCGCCCATGCCGCCACCGAAACCGTCCACATCCTCCTGGGCCATCTGGCTGGCCTGCTGCGCCAGGGCATTGGCCTGGCGGGCGTAGTTGAGCGCCTGCTCCGGATCCGAGTCGGCGATGGCCAGCGCATGGTCGAGATTCCGTTCCGCCTCCGCCAGCCGGGTGCGTGCCTCGCTCCGAACGCCGCCGCGCCGCGCCTGGATGTAATCCGAGGTGCCGGAGATCTGGGCCTGCGCGGACATGATGGCGTGCTGCAGGGCCTCGCGGGCACGCCGGTTGCGGTCCTGGGCGTCCCGGATTCCGGAGAGCGAGGCATCCAAGGGCTCCATGGCTGCCTCCAGCCGCTGCACCATCATGATCGGATCGATGCGCCCCCCGGCGGCCTCCTGCCGGACGGCGGACACGGCCGCCTCCAGCCCGGCCAAGGGGCCCGCGAGCTCGGGGTGCTGCCCGGAGGCGATGATGGCCCTGGCCTGGGCGATGTCCTGGGTCGCGTCGGCGATGCTGCGTTCCATGCTCTGCCGGGCGTCCTCAAGGTCCTTGGCCGTCCTGGCGATGGCCTCCAACAGGATGTTGGCCTGGTGCAGGCTCTCCTCGGCCGCGCGCACGGCGATCACGGCGGCGCTGCGGTCTCCTTCGTCGAGCTTGTCCTGCGCGGTGCCGGCCGCGTTCTCGACGAAATCCAGCCGTTCCCCGGCCTGGCCGATGTTGTCGGCGACCTGTTGCAGCGCGCTGTCGGCAAAGCGGGTGCGAAGCTGTTCCAGCCGGGCCGTGCCGTCGTCCAGCCTGCCGCGGGTTTCCCGGGCGGCGGCCCGGGCCCGCTCAAGCGCCTGCGGTGCGGTTTCTTCCAGCTCCCGCAGCGCGTCGAAGTCCTCTTTGTGTGACTGGAGGGAATCGTTGACTGCCTCACAGCGGCGGATGATGTCGCCCAGCCAGGCGCGCTGCTCTTCTTCGGTGTCCGGAATATGGTCATCGAGCTGCTGCTGCAGTTTGAAGGACTCCATCATGTGGGACTTGGCCGCGGTGATGTCCTGGCGGAACGGCTGCACGGCTTCGTCCCCGTACTGGGCCATGGCGAAGCCCAGCTCCTGCTCGCTCGATTTGATCGCGTCGTCGGCGGCCACCAGCAGGCTGCCGGCCTTCTTGCGAAGGTCCTCCACGGACATGGCGTCATGCGGATCCAGCGGACGCCCGTCGGGGCCGGTCTGCAGCTGAGGCTGCGGGCGCTGGCTCTTGTTCCGCTTGGACCGCGCATACAGCAGCGCCGCGCCGCCGCCCACCACCACGACGCCGCCCAGGAGCAGCACCGGGCCCA
>NZ_JBNHGF010000540.1:0-1472 GCF_059091005.1 Arthrobacter sp. Y3223164 | reverse complement strand
CGTTCGGGAAAGGCGAAACCCGGCGCCGTCGGTACCGTGCCGGCGGCCGGGTCGATGGAGACAATCCCGCGGACGCGCGTCGCCTCGCCGTCGTCGCCGCCGTCCGCTTCAGCCGGCCGTGCTTCCTCCAGCACCTCGAACGGCGTCACCGAGAGGTTCAATTCCGCCTGGACCCGCTGCAGGGACAGCGCGAAGGCATAGGCGGAGGTGAACCGCGACCCCGGCGACTTGGCCATCGCCGTCGCCAGGGCCAGTTGCAATGATGCGGGCACGTCGGCACGGCGCAGCGGCGGCAGCGGCGCATGGGCAATCCGGTCCATCAGGTCCCGCTGGGAGTTGTTTCCGCCGGGCTGGATGAACGGGGACCGGCCGGCCAGCAGCGTGTAGATCGTGGCGCCCAGGGACCAGATGTCGCTGCGGGTGCCGTTGCCGGCATTGCCCCGGAAGGCTTCCGGCGGCGACCACGGTATGGACATGCCGGTGTCGCCATCTCCGCCGTCGGTGCTTGAGGAAATGCCGAAGTCGGTCAGGGCCGGCCGGTTGTAATCGGTGACCAGGATGTTGGCGGGTTTGATGTCGCGGTGTGCGATACCCGCCCGGTGCGCGGTTTCCACGGCCGAGGCCACCTGGATGCCGAGGGCCAGCACTTCGTCCACCCCCAGCGGACCGTTGCGGTACCGGACGTCCAGGCTGGGACGTGAACAATATTCCATCGCCAGGTAGGAATGTCCGTCGGCGGTGAGATTGGCCTCGTAGATCGTGACGATGAACGGATGCGTGGACAGTTGCGCCATGAGGTTTGCTTCGGATTCGAAGCGGCGTCGGGCGTCCTCGGTCTTCAGCCCGGACAGCAGTACCTTGACCGCAACCCGGCGCCTGGGCCGATCCTGTTCGTACAAATAGACGTCGGAGAAACCGCCGGAGCCAAGCAGCCTGACGTAGCGGTACCCGTCGATGGCGGGCGGCGGTGCGGGCGGGCGCTTCACGCTCACGGCAGGTCCTCAAAGCGCAGGGAGATGCCGTCGCCCAGGTCCGCGATGTCGCCGTCCAGCAGCATGACCGCCTCGCCGTGGCCCAGACGCCGGGGCGCCTGCTGGCCCCGCAGGAGCAAGGCCCCGTTGGTCGACTTTAAGTCGGCAAGGATGACGTGCCACCCTTCCAACCGGACTTCCACGTGCGAGCGCGAAATGTCCCCGCTGGCGCTGTGCACCGGCACCAGCCGAGGCATCACCCTGCCCTGCACCCGGTTCGCAGAAGGCTGCCGTCCAACGATCACGGGCCTGTCCAGTTCCACCACTTCGCCGGTGGACAACCGCAGGTGCCCCAGCGACGGCCGCTGCACCTCCCGGGCTTCGCCGTCCAACGGCCCGCCGCATCCGGAACACGCCGAACTGGTCGGTGGATTGGCGTGGCCGAGCCCGCACATCCGGGCCAGCACCATGGGGGCGGTGCTCGGGGCCGGCGACGGCGCC
>NZ_JBNHGF010000539.1:0-1481 GCF_059091005.1 Arthrobacter sp. Y3223164 | reverse complement strand
GAGTCGAAGCCCCACCAACGGCGAAACGCTGATGGGGCTTCCCCTCGTTAACGGGCCGGAACCGGCTGCCGAACGGCCTGGAGCCAGCCAGTGGGCAGGCCCTGACCCAGCTACCCGCCCGGCCAAGCCTCTGCTACCAGGCCGGCCAAGCCTCTGCTGCTCGACCGGCCGTGGCCCTGCTACTCGGCCGGTGCCTCGGCGGCCGCCAGCTCGACCTTCGCGACGGTCAGCTCGCCCTCCGCCTCGCTCAGCAGGACTTCGCGCGCATTGCCGGCGGCCTTCAGGTCGCCGAGCCCTGCCTCAAGTTGGGCCACCTGTGCGGCCGATCCGGTGATGGTCGCGGTGAGGACCTCGGTGCGCTGCTTGACCTTGGCTTCGGACTTCGCCTTGCGGATGCCGCCCAGCGCCTGACCGACCGTCCCGAGCAGCCCCGTGTCGGCGGCGGACGCAATTGAGGCGAGCCCCGCCATCGTCGGCCATTCGGCGCGGTGCACAGAGCCGGCGCGCCACCAGCTCCAGACCTCTTCGGTGGCGAAGGGCAGGAACGGTGCGAAGAGACGCAGCAGGGCGTCGAGCGTGGTGGCCAGCGTGGCCAGGACCGAGGCCTGCTCCGCCTCGCCGGCGGCACCGTAGGCGCGGTCCTTGATCAGCTCGACGTAGTCGTCGGTGAAGGACCAGAAGAAGCTCTCAGTGACCTGCAGGGCGCGCGCATGGTCGTACTTCTCGAACGCGGCCGTCGCGGTCTCCACCACCTCGGCCAGCTGACCCAGCAGCGACTTGTCCAACGGGTTGGTAACCACGGCGTCGTCCTCGGCAAGAACCGAAGCCTCGGTGGCACCCAGGTTCAGCACGAACTTGGAGGCGTTCAGCAGCTTGATGGCCAGGCGGCGGCCGATCTTCATCTGCGCGACCTCGTAGGCGGTGTCCGCACCCAGCTTGGCGGAAGCCGCCCAGTAGCGCACCGCGTCCGCGCCGAACTGGTCCAGCACGTCCGTGGGGACCACCACGTTGCCCTTGGACTTCGACATCTTCTTGCGGTCCGGGTCCAGGATCCAGCCGGAGAGCGCCGCGTGCTTCCACGGCGCGCAGCTGTTCAGCGAGTCGCCGCGCACCACGGTGGAGAACAACCAGGTGCGGATGATGTCGTGGCCCTGCGGGCGCAGGTCGAACGGGAAGACGTTGTTGAAGAACGACTCGTCCCGGCTCCACTTACCCACGATCTGCGGCGACAGCGAGGACGTGGCCCAGGTGTCGAACACATCGGCGTCGCCGATGAAGCCGCCGGGCTGGTTGCGCTGCGACTCCTCGTAGCCCGGAGCGGGGTCAGCGGCCGGGTCCACCGGCAGCATCTCGTCGGAGGGCACCACCGGGTTGTCGTAGTCGGGGTTGCCGGAGGCGTCCAGCGGGTACCAGACCGGGATCGGCACGCCGAAGAAGCGCTGGCGGGAAATGAGCCAGTCGCCGTTAAGTCCTTCGATCCA
>NZ_JBNHGF010000538.1:0-1503 GCF_059091005.1 Arthrobacter sp. Y3223164 | reverse complement strand
AGTGTTGTTCAGAGGTGTGCTCTTCCGTTGTGGGGTAACCTGCAGCGGCCGTCCGGCATCCCCGACGGCCGCACGCACCGCGTCGGCGTCGGTGTGGTGGGCGTTGGGCCCCATCATGACCAGCCGCACGATGTCCTCGGCGCCCAACTGAAGCGGCACCTGCAGCGGATCGGCGGCCAGTTCTTCGAAGTCGCCGCCCAGGGCCGCCCCCAGCCGGTCGGCCTTATCGGTGTCGACGGCCAGCAGCGGGACCACGTCACGCAGCTCGTCCAAATGCCCCGGCGCAGCGGTGGCGACCACCAGGTGCCCGTTCGGTTTCAGCACACGGGCGAATTCGGCCGGGTTACGGGGCGCAAAAACGTTGAGGATCAGGTCCACGGTCCCGGCCGCCAGCGGCAGCGGCTTCCAGAGGTCCCAGACCAGGCACAAGGCGTCCGGCAGCATCCGGGCCGCGCGCCGGAGGGCGAACTTGGACAGGTCCAGCGCCACGGCCCGCCCGTCGCCCAGCCCCATGAGGACGGCCGCGAGGTAGTAGCCGGTACCGGCGCCGGCATCCAGCACCACGGGAGCGGGGGAGCCGGGCTGAAGGGCGCGGACCGTCCGGGACAGCTGGTCCGCCAGGGGTGCGTAGTGGCCGGCGGCCAGGAACGCCTCCCGGGCGGACACCATGTCGGCCGTGTCCGGGGTGAACCGGGTGCCGCGCCCGGTGAGCATATTGACGTAACCCTGCCGGGCGCCGTCGTACTGGTGGCCCTCCGCGCAGCGCAGCCCCTGGGCCGGGGTGGGCCCGGCGGCCAGCAGTCCTTCCCCGCAGACCGGGCAGAGCAGCAGCGGGATCAGGTCCTGGAAGTGCGGGGCGGAGGGCATGCTCCATCCTAGGCAAAGCCGGACCACGATCCGCCGATTGGCTCCGGCCTGCTGGTGAGACTAGGCTCACAGTCGTGCGATCTGAAGACATTGCTTTATTAAATTCCGTGTCCGCCCCCACGCTCCATCCGGACGGCGGCCGGGCCGCGGTTTCGGCCACGCATCCCGACTTCGCGTCGGACAGCTACGTGGGGCAACTGTGGGAAGTCCCGCTGGACGACGGCGGCGGTGCGCCCCGCCGCCTCACGCGCGGCTTTAGGGACACCGCACCCGCCTACTCGCCCGACGGGCTCTGCCTGGCGTTCCTGCGCGCGGCCGGACCGGGGGAACGGGCGCAACTGATGGTGGTGGACAGTCGGGGCGGGGAGCCGGTCGCGGTCACGGACGAGAAACTGGGGGTCTCCTCGTTCGTCTGGTCCCCGGACTCACGCCGCCTGGTCTTCGCGGCCCGGGTCCCCGCGGACGGGCGCTACGGCACGATGGACGGCGTTGGCCCCGGCGCCGAGGATGCCCGGCTGGTCACCGGCTACAAGTACCGCCTGAACGGGGTCGGCTACACCGGCGACAAGCGGGCCCAGCTGTTCGCGGTGGACGCACCGGATCTGCAGGCCGAACCGCCGGTCGCCCCGGTGGGCC
>NZ_JBNHGF010000537.1:0-1512 GCF_059091005.1 Arthrobacter sp. Y3223164 | reverse complement strand
CCAGCAGCCTGTTGCACAGGCCCGCCACCATGCATCCGACGCACCCGTCTTGAGGTCCTCACCCGCAGCATCGACCTGGACGCCGCGCCGGCCGACACCGCCGACGCCTACCTCCGGCTGCATCTGCTCTCCCACCGCCTCGTCACCCCCAATTCGCTGAACATGGACGGCATTTTCGGGCAGCTGCCCAACGTGGTCTGGACCAACTTCGGCCCGTGCGCCGTGGACGATTTCGAAGCGGTCCGCCGCCGGCTGCGCCGCCGCGGCCAGGTGACCGTCTTCGGCGTGGACAAGTTTCCGCGCATGGTGGACTACGTGGTTCCCACCGGTGTGCGGATTGCCGAGGCCGACCGGGTCCGCCTCGGCGCGCACCTGGCCGCCGGCACCACGGTGATGCACGAAGGCTTCGTTAACTTTAACGCCGGCACGCTGGGCACTTCCATGGTGGAGGGCCGCATTTCCGCCGGAGTCATTGTGGCGGACGGGTCCGACGTCGGCGGCGGCGCCTCGATCATGGGCACGCTCTCCGGCGGGGGGAAGGAACGGATCAGCATCGGCGAGCGCGTGCTGCTGGGCGCCAACTCGGGTGTCGGCATCAGCATCGGCGACGACTGCGTGGTCGAGGCCGGCCTCTATGTGACCGCCGGAACCCGGGTCAGCCTGATCGACGTTGCCACCGGGGACCACCGCCAGGTCAAGGCCGTGGAACTCTCCGGCCTGCCCAACCTCCTCTTCCGCCGCAACTCCACCAGCGGCGCAGTGGAAGTCCTGCCGCGCAAGGGCCAGAGCGTGGAGCTCAACGCGGTCCTGCACGCCAACTAGCAGTCCCGGACGGCACCGCCATGTCCCGGCAAGCCCGTGCACGCAGGACACGCAGCCTGCTCAGCCTGATCGTCCTGCTGGCCCTGGTCGGCGGTGCCGCCTACTTCGCCGCCACCTTCATTGACCGTTCCCAAACCCTGGTCCGCGAGCGGTGCACCGCCGTCGTCGGTTCGGACACCTACGAACTGGCACCGGACCAGGCCGCGAACGCCGCGCTCATCTCGGGGATTGCCGTCGGGCGCGGGCTGCCCGCACGCGCCGCGTCGATCGCCCTGGCGACGGCCATCCAGGAGTCGAAGCTGCGCAACATCGATTACGGCGACACGGCCGGTCCCGACTCCCGGGGGCTGTTCCAGCAGCGGCCGTCCCAGGGCTGGGGCACCGAGGAACAAGTGCAGGACCCGGTGTATGCGGCCAACAAGTTCTACGAGGTGCTCGAACAGGTCCCGGGCTACGAGTCCATGCCGGTGACCGACGCAGCCCAGACCGTCCAGCGCAGCGCCTATCCGCTGGCGTACGCGGACCATGAGGCCGAGGCCGAGGCCAAGGCCTTCGCCTCGGCGCTGACCGGGCACTCGCCCGCCGCCCTGAACTGCGTGCTCAAGGATGCCGAGGCAGCCGGCGACCCCGCTGCGGTCCTGGCGCAGCTGGAGGCCGTGCATCCCGGCCTGGACATGGCCGTCGCCGGCC
>NZ_JBNHGF010000536.1:0-1514 GCF_059091005.1 Arthrobacter sp. Y3223164 | reverse complement strand
CCGTTCGAGACCTGGCTGGCACTGCGCGGCGTGCGGACTCTGGCGCTGCGGGTGGAACGCTCCCAGGCCACTGCCGGCGAACTCGCCCGAAAACTGCAGCAACACCGGGCCGTGGAGGCCGTGCGCTACCCCGGCCTGCCCGAAGACCCGGGGCACGCCCGCGCCGCGGCGCAGATGGACGGCTTCGGCTCCATCATCGCCATTCAGGTCAAGGGCGGGGCAGCGGCCGCGGACAAGGTCATTGACGCGCTCAGGCTGTGGCTGCCGGCCACCTCGCTGGGCGGCGTGGAATCGCTGATCGAGCGGCGCCGCCGCCATGTCAACGAACCCGAGAGCGTTCCGGAGAACCTGCTGCGGCTGTCGGTGGGAATCGAGAACCCCGCCGACCTCTGGGCGGACCTGGACCAGGCACTCGCCGCGGCGGACGTGTGAGGCTGCCGAAACGCACCCCCACCGGTTAGGCTTAAGCCGTGCTACTCGCCTACGACATCCAATACTGGCTCTACACGGTCCTGGGGCTGGTCGCCCTGGTGATCGAGATATGGGCGCTGGCGGATTGCGTGGGCCGCAAGGCCGACTACTTCCAGGCCGCATTCAAGAAGACCAAGGGCTTCTGGGTCGGCGTGCTGGCCGCCTCCACGGCGGTCGGGGCCCTGGCCGCGTTGGGCGCCGGCGGCCTGGGCACGTGGATGATCTTCCAGCTGGCCGCCGTTGCCGCTGCCGGCGTGTACCTGGCGGACGTCAAGCCCGCCCTGATCGAGGTCAAGGGCGGCGGGTCCGCCTACCCCTGGTAGGTTCTGCCTCACTCACCCCGCGGGCGCGACGGCGTGCCACGCCACGGTGACTTCCCCCAGCCGCCACCTCGACGGCCCGTCGAGAAGCGGCCACCCGGCGTCGTGCATCCTCTGGCACATGGCCAGCCAGCGCTGCCGGATTCCGAACGCGGCCAGCGGAGCCGCGTCTGCCCACGCGCGGTCCAGCGCCTGCAGGTAGCGGTGCACCCGCTCGCCGGGAACATTGTGGTGGATCAGCGCCTTGGGCAGCCGCTCGGCCACCTCGGAGGGCCGGCAGAAGGCGCCGAACCGCAGCGAGATGCTCAGCGAGAGCGGCCCTTCCGGCGCCACCGCGATCCAGGTGGCGCGGCGGCCGATCTCATCGCAGGTGCCGTCGATGAACAGCCCGCCCGGCGCCAGCCGTCCCCGCACCGTGTCCCACGCCGCGCCGTACTCGGATTCCGGGTACTGCCGCAGCACGTTGAACGCGCGGACCACCGCGGGCCGCCGGCCTGCCACCGGGATTTCGAAGCCGCCCTGCCGGAAGGTCAGGCCAGGCCGCTCCAAAGCCTTGGCCACGGCGACGCGTGCCGGCTCAATTTCGATCCCGATCACCTCAATGTCGAGGCGCACCCGGGACAGGCGGTGGTGGAGTTCGACGGCGGTGGTTGGCGCCGCCCCATAGCCCAAGTCGATGACGAGCGGGTCCGCCGACCGGCGGAGGCAGCCGGCGGCCGGACC
>NZ_JBNHGF010000535.1:0-1519 GCF_059091005.1 Arthrobacter sp. Y3223164 | reverse complement strand
GTCGGCGGCCTCGGCCCCGGTGCCCGCCACAGTTGTCCCCGCCACTGCCCCTGCCCCCGCCTCGGCGTCGTCGAGCTCGGCATAGTCCTCGTCGGAGAGCCAGTCTTCGCTCTCGTCCTCGGTGTCGTCCGCGAGCTCGATGATCGTCCGCAGCCACGCCTGGGCCACCCAGCGGCGCGCACCGAAGTCCTCGTCCACCATGTGCTCCGGCAGGTCCGTCGAGGCATCCAGTCCTTCCCAGGCGTCCAGCGCGGCGCCGGTCAGGTCTGCGTCCGCGTCGAGCACCAGCCCGGCTTCCTGGGCGTCCGCGTTCAGGTCTTTGAGCGCGGCGGCCGGATCGTCCACGAGCCCGGTTTCCATCACCGTGCCGCCGAAGATGTTGCCGTCCAGCAGTGCCAGCAGCCCCACCTTCTCGGTGCCGGTGGTGAATTCGAAGAGCATGTTGGCTTCGTCGCCGAAGACGTCCGCATAACGGTGCAGGGCCGTCACGGCCACCGGATGCTTGGCCCATTCCGGCTCGGTGAACCCGTCGGCCACCAGCCGGTCGGCCAGGGTTTCGGCGTCGCGGCGCATGTCCGGACGATCGACCAGGAAGGCCAGCGCGCGCAGCATCGGCACGGTCCCGGGGCCGGTTCGGTCCTCGGCCAAATCCAGCCAGGCGTAAAACAACTCATGACGGCGCTGTTGGCCGGATGCGTCGGCCGTGTCCCACAGGTCCAGCAGGTAACCGGCCAGGGAATGGGCGTCGATGGGGCTGGGCGAGTCCAGTGTGTCGGCGAACGGCCGTTCCAACTCGCGGTAGAGCTCCAGCAGCGGATCGCCGGCCGGCCCGCCCTGCCGGCCACCGAACCGGCTGTTCTTCAGCTTTTTCGGCTTGCGCTTGCGGCTCACAGGGCTCATGGCACGAGTGTGCCACGACCGCCGCCGCGAAGGTACCACCGGGCGGGCCCGCGGCCGCGGCGCGTATCGGCTCACAGGCCGCGCATTCCGCAGAGGACCCGTGCGGAACGTCCGCCCCGGATGTAAGACTGGCCGCATGCCGTTTTACCAGGACCCCTCCGCCACCGAACCGCTGACGGCCATTCCCCTGGTCCAGCGCACCAAGAGATGCTTCCAGCTCGCGGCGCCGATTTTCTACCGGGCGGAAACAACCTCCCCCGTGGTCCGGATCGAGGCGCACGATCTCTCCGCCGGGCTCGAGCACAATTCCACCGACCTGGCGTCGGTGCCCACCTGGATGTGGGGACTCATCGCCAGCTACGGACGGCAGACCGCTCCGGCCCTGCTGCACGACCAGCGCACGACGATGTGTTCCAGCATGCCGGGCGAGAAGGGGCTGCAACTGCGCCGCATCTACGACGAGGAATTCCGCCGCGCACTGCTGGACACCGGGGTGGCGGCCTTGCGTGCCCGGCTGATGTGGGCGGTCGTGACGGTCCAGGCTTACCTTCAGTATGCCGGTGCCCGCGGCCGGCTGCTGACGGCGTCCGTCGGGGCAGGTGCCGTCGGGCTGCTGGCC
>NZ_JBNHGF010000534.1:0-1534 GCF_059091005.1 Arthrobacter sp. Y3223164 | reverse complement strand
GGCGCGCAACCCCGACAGGCGTTCCCCGCCGGAGTCCGGCAGCAGGACCGGTGCCAGTGCCGCCAACAGCGACGCGGCCCGCTCCCTGTCCAGGCCACAGGCTGCCCGCACGTCATCCAGGTCGGCCGATTCGATGCCCCGGCACAGCCGGGACAGGAAGTGCCGGTCCGCTTCCCCGGTCCCCTCGACCACCAGTCCGCCGGCGCCCAGGCCGAACTGGACGCTGCCCGCGGCGCCCTCCAGCATGCGCAGGCCTGGATTGATTCTCAACTGTGCCACCGCAACCCTCCTCGCCGCCTGCCCGTGGTCCGGGCGCGGCCCGGTCCTCCATGCTGGCACGGCGGCGGCAGGCGTCGGAGGGTTATCCACAGAAAACCGGGCCCCGGGCCTGGGCGGATGCGGACGGTCGGATTGACCCGGTAACCTCGTCGCATGTCCCGAGCAGATCAGACGCAGGAATCCCGTGCCAGTGCAACGCCTCCGCGGCCGGTCCCGCTGGTGGCCGACACGGGGGAGCGGGTGGCGCTGACCACATCCACAGGGGCCCCCGTGGTGGTTAAACGGTCAGCACGCCGGCGCCGGACCGTCTCCGCCGCGTGGCGGGACGGGGCCGCCGTGATCTCCATTCCCGGCCACTTTTCGCCGGCGCAGGAACGGGAGTGGGTGCAGCGGATGCTGGCCAGGCTCGAGACGCGCGGCTCCCGGCCGGAGGGACGGACCGCCGCGGGCGACACTGACCTGGCCCGCCACGCGGCGGAGCTGTCGCAGCGTTACCTGGCCGGCAACGCCGTCCCGACCAGCATCCGATGGGTTTCCAACCAGAACGACCGCTGGGGGTCGGCAACGCCGGCCCGGGGCACCATCCGCATCTCGGACAAGATCAAGGACATGCCCGCCTGGGTCGTCGACTACGTGATCCTGCACGAGCTGGCACACCTGCTGGAGCCCGGCCACGGCCCACGCTTCTGGCGCTTGCTGCAGGCCTATCCGGAGCTCGAACGCGCCAAGGCCTTCCTCTCCGGCGCCGCCTTTGCCATGGGCCGCGGCCTGCAGGACGGGGACGACATGGACGGTGCCGGCGCCGGCGAGAGCGACTGCTAGCCGCGGTCTCCGCTTCCGGAACCGTCCGGGCCTCCGTCGGCGGTGCCGGTATCCTCACCGCCAGCGGAGCCGTCCGGACCTCCGCCGGCGCTGCCGGAGTCTCCACGGTCGGCGGTGCCGTCCGGCTTCCGGGCATCGCCGTCGCCGGGCTGCTGCCCTTCGAAGCCACCGCTCAAGAGTTTCTGCAGCGCCTCGTCGACTTCCGCCTCCGAGGCGTCCAGCAGCTTCCGCCGGGCGCTGAAGCCGGCCGGATCGTCCAGATCCTCCGCGGTCGGCAGCAGGTCGGGGTGGTTCCAGATCGCGTCCCGTCCTTCGACCCCGCGTTCCTCCTTCAGGGCGGACCACAGGGCGGCGGCATCCCGCAGCCGGCGGGGGCGCAGCTCCAGTCCGACCAGGGCCGCGAAGGCGTGTTCCGACGGACCGCCGGTGGCCC
>NZ_JBNHGF010000533.1:0-1549 GCF_059091005.1 Arthrobacter sp. Y3223164 | reverse complement strand
GTTCGGCGGCGGCCGCCCGGCTGAGCTGTTCGATTACCGCGGCCTGGCCGGGCAGGTCGGACCAGACGCTCATGCCAGCAGCTCCCGCACCCGGGCCATGATCGCCACGGTCAGGTCGTCGCGGTCGGCGGCGGCGTCCAGCACCAGGTACTTCTCCGGGGCTGCGTCGGCCAGTTCCACAAAGGCGTCCCGGATCCGGGAGTGGAAGTCGTCGGCCTCTGACTCCAGCCGGTCCTCGGCGGCATCCCCGGCCGTGCGCCGCTCGCGGCCCTGCTGCGGGGCAACGTCCAGCAGCACGGTCAGGTCGGGCAGCAACCCGTCCGTGGCCCACAGGTTGAGCTCCCGCACCGCCGCCAGTCCAAGCCCGCGGCCGGCACCCTGGTACGCCACCGAGGAGTCGATGAACCGATCGCAGACCACCACCTCGCCGCGCTCCAGCGCCGGCCGAATGACCTGTTCCACGTGGGCGGCCCGGGAGGCGGAGAAGATCAGGGCCTCGGTGCGGGCGTCGATCTCGCCGTGGCCGTGTTCGAGCACCAGCGCGCGCAGCTTTTCCCCCACGGGGGTGCCGCCGGGTTCCCGGGTACGTAGCACCGTCCGGCCCATCCCCTGCAGACGCTGTTCGACGGCGGCGGCCTGGGTTGATTTTCCGGCCCCGTCCCCGCCTTCGAATGCGATAAAGAGGCCGCGTGCGGTGGCGGGCTGGCGGTCGGAACTCACCTGATTAGCCTAGCGGGAATCGCCGGGGCCCGCGGGACGGTCACAGTTAGCGTGTGGATGGCCGTGGTACTAATGTGCTCTCATGACCGACGCCTTCTCCCACGGCCGCCAGGATGCCGGGCAACTCGCCCCGGACACCGTTGTGGTTTCCTCCGGACGGCCGCCCCGCGACCACGACGCACCGGTCAACCCGCCGCTGGTGTTGTCCTCCACGTTCTTCGGCCGGGGCGAAGTGGTGCAGGGGGACCGCGCCTACGGCCGCTACTCCAACCCGACCTGGGATCCGTTCGAAGAAACCCTGGCCGAGTTGGAAGGCGCGTCCCTGCCGGGACTGGTCTTCGCGTCCGGGCTCGCGGCCGTTTCGGCCGCGCTGTCGCTGCTCCCTCCCGGCGGGGTGCTGGTGATGCCGCGGCACAGCTACCAGGGCAGCCTGGCCATTGCCGAGCAGTTGGCCGGGCGCGGGGAACTGCAGTTGCGCACGGTGGACATCGCGGACACCGCCGCCGTCACGGCCCAGTTGGCCGGCGCCGGCATGCTCTGGCTGGAAAGCCCGACCAACCCGATGCTCGAGATCGCCGAAGTGGAGGTGCTCGCCCGGGCCGCCCACGCGGCCGGCGCCCTGGTGGTCGCGGACAACACCTTCTCCACACCCTTGGGCCAGCGCCCGCTGGCGGCGGGGGTCGACGTCGTCGTGCATTCGGTGACGAAGTACCTGGCCGGCCATTCGGACGTGGTGCTCGGCGCCCTGGTCACGTCCGACGAGGACCTGCGCTCGAAGCTGCTGGTGCACCGGTCGCTGCGCGGCGCCATCGCCGGGCCGTTCGAGACC
>NZ_JBNHGF010000532.1:0-1553 GCF_059091005.1 Arthrobacter sp. Y3223164 | reverse complement strand
CGAAGCGGCCCTGCGGGCTGGACACGGCGAGGCGCCGGCCGGCGAAAACGTCCTGGAACTGGCGGGCCAGGCGGTGGACGGAATGGCCTTCTGGCATGACCGGCGGCCGCTAGGCCGGGATGTCGCCGGTGGTCTCGTAGGAGGCGATCTTGCCGATCCGGCGGACGTGGCGCTCGGCGTTGGAGAACGGCTCGGCCAGGAATGCCTCGATGATGGCGGTGGCTTCCTCGACGCTGTGCTGGCGGCCGCCGACGGCGACGACGTTGGCGTCGTTGTGTTCGCGGGCCAGCTTCGCGGTGTCCAGGTTCCAGGCCAGCGCGGCCCGGATGCCCTTGACCTTGTTGGCGGCGATCTGCTCGCCGTTGCCCGAGCCGCCGAGCACGATGCCCAGCGACTCCACGCCGGCGGACTGGTCTTCGACGACGGCGAGCGCGGCGCGGATGCAGAACGAGGGGTAGTCGTCCTCCGGGTCGTACGCGGTGGGGCCGTGGTCGGTGACGTCGTGGCCTTGGCCGGTCAGATGCTTGATCAGGTGGTGGCTCAGTTCCAGGCCGGCGTGGTCGGTGGCAATGTGAACGCGCATGGACGGTCCTTCTGTGGCGTGCGGGAGGGCGAATAACGGCTTCCAGCCTACTGGAGCGGTGCCGGCGGAACGGATTCCGGTGCCGCACCCCTGTCGGGCTTCGGCCGCCGTCGATAGTGTGCCCCTATGGAGCCAGTAATCAGCGACTACCTCGAGTCCGTCCTTGCCGGCCTCGCCGGCAACACCGAGGGGTCGCTGGCCGGTGATCCGGAAGAACTCGGGGTCGAGGATCCGGATTTGTTCGCGCTGAGCATGACGATGGCCGACGGATGCACCTATGAGGCCGGCGATACGCGGTCCGAGTTCTCCATCCAGTCGATCTCCAAGCCCTTCACCTATGCCATGGCGCTGGCCGGGCACGGCTTCGAGGACGTGCGCGAGAAGATCGATGTGGAGCCCTCCGGGGACGCGTACAACGAGATCAGCCTGGAAGCGGATACCGGCCGGCCGCGCAACGCGTTGATCAACGCCGGGGCCATCGCCGCCTCGTCCCTGGTGGTCGACCGCTACGGTGACGACGCCTTCGAGCAGCTCCGACTAAATTATTCGGCCTGTGCCGGACGCGACCTGGTTATGAACCAGACGGTGTACGAGTCCGCGCTCCGTACGGGCGACCGCAACCGGGCCCTCGCCTACCTGCTGAAGAGCCAGGGCGTGATCGAGCACGACACCGAGGCCGCCCTGGACCTGTATTTCCGGCAGAACTCCCTCAGCGTCTCCTGCCGCGATCTGGGGATCATGGCAGCCACCCTGGCCAACCGCGGAGTCAACCCGACGACCCGCGAGGAGGTCCTGACGCCCCGGATCGCTGAGCACGTGCTCAGCGTGATGACGACCTGCGGCATGTACAACGACGCCGGGGACTGGGTGGCGGGCATCGGGCTGCCGGCCAAGAGCGGGGTCAGCGGGGGCATCCTGGCGGTGCTGCCCGGCCAGCTGGGGCTCGCCGTGTTTTCGCCGCGGCTCGACC
>NZ_JBNHGF010000531.1:0-1567 GCF_059091005.1 Arthrobacter sp. Y3223164 | reverse complement strand
GGCAGCGGCCCCCATCGTCCCGTCCACCCCGGTCCAGCCGCAGCCGCCGACCACCCCGATCCCGCAGCGCACCGAGCAGTTGCAGCTGGCCGGCGACGTCGCCTACACCCTGCCGCCCTCGGATTTCCTCCCGCCGGGCCCGCCCTCGAAGGAACGCTCGGAGGCCAACGACGCCGTCGTCAAGGCGCTGACCGAGACGCTGGACCAGTTCAAGGTGGACGCGAAGGTCACCGGCTTCTCCCGCGGTCCCACGGTGACCCGCTACGAAATCGAGCTGGCGCCGGGCACCAAGGTCGAACGTGTCACCGCGCTGTCCAAGAACATCTCCTACGCCGTGGCCAGTTCGGACGTGCGCATCCTCTCGCCGATCCCCGGCAAATCGGCCATCGGCATCGAGATCCCGAATACCGACCGCGAAACGGTCTCCCTGGGCGACGTGCTCAGGTCCAACAACGCCCGCAAGACCGAGCACCCAATGGTCATGGGCGTGGGCAAGGACGTGGAGGGCGGCTTCGTGCTGGCCAACCTGGCCAAGATGCCGCACCTGCTCGTCGCCGGCGCTACCGGCGCGGGCAAGTCTTCGTTCGTGAACTCGATGATCACCTCCATTCTGATGCGCTCGACGCCGGACGAGGTGCGGATGGTCATGGTGGACCCCAAGCGCGTGGAACTGACCGCGTACGAGGGCGTGCCGCACCTGATCACGCCGATCATCACCAATCCGAAGAAGGCGGCCGAGGCGCTGCAGTGGGTGGTTCGGGAGATGGACACCCGCTACGACGACCTCGCCAACTTCGGCTACAAGCACATCGATGATTTCAACAAGGCCGTGCGCAACGGGAAGGTTGTGCCGCCGGCCGGGTCCAAGCGCGTGATCAAGCCCTACCCGTATCTGCTGGTGATCGTGGACGAGCTCGCCGACCTGATGATGGTCGCCCCGCGGGACGTCGAGGACTCCATCGTCCGTATCACGCAGCTCGCCCGCGCCGCCGGCATCCACCTGGTGCTGGCCACGCAGCGGCCGTCGGTGGACGTGGTGACCGGCCTGATCAAGGCCAACGTGCCGTCACGGATGGCGTTCGCCACCTCGTCGGTGACCGACTCCCGCGTGGTGCTCGACCAGCCCGGCGCGGAGAAGCTCATCGGCCAGGGCGACGCCTTGTTCCTGCCGATGGGCGCCAACAAGCCCATCCGCGTCCAGGGCGCCTGGGTCTCCGAATCGGAAATCCACAAGGTCGTGGAACACGTCAAGGGACAGCTGCAGGCCGTCTACCGGGACGACGTCGCCGTCGAGGCGCCGAAGAAGCAGATCGACGACGACATCGGTGACGACCTGGACGTGTTGCTGCAGGCGACCGAACTCGTGGTCACCACGCAGTTCGGCTCGACGTCGATGCTGCAGCGGAAGCTGCGCGTGGGCTTCGCCAAGGCCGGCCGCCTGATGGACCTGCTGGAGTCCAGGGGCGTGGTCGGCCCGTCCGAGGGCTCGAAGGCACGCGACGTGCTGGTCAAGCCGGACGACCTGGCCGCGACGCTTGCCGCCATCCGTGGCGATGAGCCGCCGGCG
>NZ_JBNHGF010000530.1:0-1569 GCF_059091005.1 Arthrobacter sp. Y3223164 | reverse complement strand
CCGGACCCGGGGCCGCAGCCGCTTCCGCCGCAACCGCAGCCCGGCCCGTTCCCCGATCCGGGGCCGATCCTGCCGCCGAGAAGGCCCTGACCTTCTGCCGGTTCGCGTCGGCATCGCCCTGCAACACAGCCGGTGTGCGCATCCGGCCCCATAGAATGAACGCGTGACCGCTACCCTTTCGCTCGCATGAGTTCGCGCCTGCACAGCCTCGTCATCGAGACGCTTGGCAAGCGCATCGTCTCCGGCGAGCTGGCGGCCGGCTCCACCGCGCATGCCGAGCAGTTCGAGGCCGAGCTCGGCGTCTCCCGTTCCGTGCTGCGCGAGGCCGTGCGCGTGCTGCAGTCGCTGGGGCTGGTCGAGTCCGTCAAGCGCATCGGCATCCGTGTACTGCCGCCGGAGCAGTGGAACAAGTTCGACCCCTCGGTGATCCGCTGGCGCCTGGCCGGGGACGGCAAGGGCGTCCAGCTGCGCTCGCTGACCGAGCTGCGCTCCGCCGTCGAACCGGCCGCCGCCGAGCTGGCCGCGCAGCATTCGCCGCAAGAGACAGCGGCGGAGCTCATGGCCGTCGCCGCAAAGATGCGGGCGGTGGGACGGGCCGGCGACCTGCAGCAGTTCCTGGAGCTGGACATCCACTACCACACGCTGGTGCTGGCGGCCTCCGGCAACGAAATGTTCGCGCAGATGCACTCGATGATCGCCGAAGTGCTCCGCGGCCGCACCGATTACGGGCTGATGCCCGCGCACCCGCACGAAGAAGCGCTGCAATTGCACGTCGACGTCGCGGACGCCATCCAGTCCGGCCGCCCGGAAGCGGCCCGAGCGGCCATGGACCAGATCATGCGGCGGACCGTGGAAGAAGTGCGCAGCGTCTGGGAGTCCGAGCCCCGGCTGTTCGACGCCCCCGGCACCTAGACCTGCCTTTCCCGGATCAACTATTCAGCAGGCGCCCTTCCCGTGTGCGAGAAGGGCGGCTGCTGAATAGTAGATTCCGGGCGCGGACCGACCGCCCGGCGGCTACTCCGCGTCGCTGAACCGCAGCAGCACCTTGCCGCTCTGCGACGAGTCCCGCGCCATGCCGAACGCCTCCAGGGCGTCGGCCGCGGCGTATTCGTGCGTCGTCACCGGGTCCGCGTAAAGGGAGCCGTCGGCCAGCGCCGCAATCACGTCATCGATCTCGTCGTTGAAGCGGAAGGAACCCACCAGTTCCAACTCCCGGGTGATGGCCAGCGAGATCAGCGCCGGCTGCTCGCCCGAGGGCAGCAGCCCCACCATCACCACGCGGCCGCCGCGGGCCGCACCGCGCACGGCCGACGCCAGACCGTGATGGTTGCCGGACGACTCCAGGCAGATGTCCGCCTCGACCCCGGCGATCGCCTCGGCATCGGTCGCCAGCAGCGTGCGGCCGGCACCCACTTCCCGGGCGATGTCCAGCGGCTTCTCGTGCATGTCGACGGCGACGATCTCGCCCGCGCCGGCCCGCTTCAGCACCGCGATGATCAGGGCGCCGATCGGGCCGCAGCCGATGACCAGCACCCGCTTGCCGGCCACGTCTCCGGCCCGCGCGACGGC
>NZ_JBNHGF010000529.1:0-1570 GCF_059091005.1 Arthrobacter sp. Y3223164 | reverse complement strand
GCGTGGCCTCCAGCCGGTCGCGGACGGCGGGCAGGTGACGCCGGCTGACGGGCAGTTCGGCACCGCCGACCAGGAGGCTGGCCCTGCCGGCGCTGGTCCGCATCTGCTGGATCCGGTCCATCGCCACAAGGTAGGAGCGGTGGATCCGGAGGTAGCCGGCGTCCGCCCACTGGCGCTCCAGGTCGTTGAGCGGCACCCGGATCAGGTAGCTGGCGTCGGCCGTGTGCAGCCGGGCGTAATCGCCCTGGGCCTGCACGTACTGGATCTCGTCCCGCCGGATCATCTTGGTGATGCCGCCCTGGTCAACGGTGACGACTTCCGGCTTGGCCGCGCCGCCGTCTTCCATCAGTTCGCAGATCCGGCGCACGGACTCCGCCAGCCGGTCTGCCCGCACCGGCTTGAGCAGGTAGTCCACGGCGGCCAGCTCGAAGGCCTGCAGCGCCTTGTCCTCATCGGCGGTCACGAAGACGACGGCGGGCGGGCGGCTGAAGCGGGAAATGACCTTGGCGATGTCCAGTCCGGTCAGGGCCGGCATATGGATGTCCAGGAAGAGCGCGTCCACGTCGTGGCGCTCCAGGGCACGCAGCGCTTCGGCGCCGCTGGTGGCTTTGTGTACCTCCCCGATCCGGGAATCCCGGGCGAGCAGGTACGCCAGGGCCTCGACGGCGGGGGCTTCGTCATCGGCGACAACCACATTGACCATGGCCCACAGTCTATTAGGCCCCGGGCTGAAGCTTCGCGCGGGCCGCTTCAGTCCACCAGGTTCCCGGGCTGGAACTTGGGTAGCCGCAGCGTGACCAGCGTGCCGGCACCGGGCGCCGTGTCGACCACCAGGCCGTGTTCATCGCCGTAGACCTGCCGCAGCCTCACGTCCACGTTGCGCAAACCCACATGGTCGCCTTCGGCGCGGCCGGCCAGCACGGTGCGCAGCCGCTCCGGATCCATGCCCACGCCGTCGTCTTCAATGGTCACCACGGCGTAGGCGCCGGCGTCGTGGGCGGTGATGGTGATCTGCCCCGGCCCTTCCTTGGCTTCGATCCCGTGGCGCACCGCGTTCTCCACCAACGGCTGCAGGGAGAGGAACGGGATGACGGTGCTGAGGACTTCGGGGCCGATCTGCAGGCTGACCCTGAGCCGGTCGCCGAACCGGGCCCGTTCCAGCAGCAGGTAGCGGTCGATCGATTTCAGTTCCTCCGCCAGGGTGGTGAAATCTCCGTGCCGTCGGAAGGAGTAGCGGGTGAAGTCGGCGAACTCGATCACCAGCTCCCGTGCCCGCGCCGGGTCGGTGAGGATGTAGGAGGCGATGGCGTTCAGGGCGTTGTAGATGAAGTGCGGGCTGATTTGGGCCCGGAGCGCGCGCACCTCGGCCTCCATCAGCAACGTCCGCGAGGTGTCCAGTTCGGCCAGTTCGATCTGCGTGGCCACCCAGGCTGCGACCTCGTTGGTGGCCCGCACGAGCGACGCCGCTACGTGTCCGGTGTAGGCGCCGACGGTGCCGACCACCCGGTCCCGAACCCGGATCGGGGCGAAGACCGCTTCCGTCGGGCCGCCGTCCCGGGCGGCAGCCCCC
>NZ_JBNHGF010000528.1:0-1588 GCF_059091005.1 Arthrobacter sp. Y3223164 | reverse complement strand
GGCTTCGAGGGCGCCGGCCATCGCCGGGGCTTCCCGGCGGCGGGCCAGGAGCCGTTCGATGGTGGCGGTGGAACGGGCGGCCACGTCACTGAGCCGGGAGCCCTGTTCCGGGGCGCCACGGCGGGACGCCGAAAGCCGCAGGGACCGCGTGCCGAAGGCGGCCGACACCAGCAGGGCCAGCGAGCCGTAGCAACACAGCATTCCTATAACCAGGACCACCGGGGTCATCGCGTCGCCGCCTGCGGGCGCAACGGGCCGGCGGCCGGCTCGAAGATGTCGGCCGGCAGGTCGATGCCCAGTTCCCGGAACCGGTCGGTAAACCGGGGACGAACCCCGGTTGGCATGGGCTTGCCCAGGAACCTGCCGCTGGCATCCACACCGGCGCTGTAGTCGAAGACGAAGGCGTCCTGCAGCGTCACGATGTCGCCTTCCATGCCCTGTACCTCGGTCACATGCGTGACCCGGCGGGTACCGTCGCGCAGGCGGGTCAACTGAACGATGACGTCCACCGCGGAGGCGATCTGTTCCCGGATCGCGCGCAGGGGCAGGTCCATCCCGGCCATCAGCACCAGGGTCTCCAGGCGCGCGATGGCGTCCCGGGGGGAGTTCGAATGCACCGTGGACAGCGATCCGTCGTGCCCGGTGTTCATGGCCTGGAGCATGTCCAGTGTTTCTCCGCCGCGGACCTCGCCCACCACGATCCGGTCCGGGCGCATGCGCAGCGAGTTGCGGACGAGGTCGCGGATGGTGATCGCGCCCTTGCCCTCGATGTTGCTCGGGCGGCTTTCCAGCCGGACCACGTGGTCCTGCTGCAGCTGCAGTTCTACGGCGTCTTCGATGGTGACGATGCGTTCGCCGGCCGGAATGAAGGAGGAGAGCACGTTGAGCAGCGTGGTCTTTCCGGTGCCGGTGCCGCCGGAGACGATGATGTTCAGCCGTGACCGGACGCAGGCGTCCAACAACGCGGCCATCTCCGGGGAGAGCGTGCCGAAACCAATGAGGTCCTGGACCTGGAAGGGGTCGGCGGCGAACTTCCGGATGGTCAGGGAGGACCCGTTGACTGCCAGCGGCGGGATGACCGCATTCACGCGCGAGCCGTCGGCCAGGCGGGCGTCAACGAGCGGCGACGATTCGTCGATCCGGCGGCCGACCCTGGACACGATGCGTTCAATGACCCGGCGCAGCTGGTCCTCGGACAGGAAGCGGGCCGAACTGCGCGAGAGCTTGCCCTTGTGCTCCACGTAGATCATGTCGGGTCCGTTCACCATGATTTCGGAGACGTCCGGATCCTCCAGCAGCGGCTGCAGCGGACCGTAGCCGAGCACGTCGTCGCTGACCTCACGGATCAGGCGCTGGCGCTCCAGGTGGCTGAGCGAATTTTCTTCTTCCTCGACCACCTTGGCAAGCTCCTGCTGCACCACGAGATGCAGCTTGTCCTCGTCCAGGGAAGCATCCAGCAGGCGTGATCCCATGCGTTCGAAGAGGACCGTGCTCGCACGTTCCTTCATCTTGGACAGGGCATCCTGGGCCGGGGGAAGGGCGGCCGGGGGAGCCGTGCGGCCGGCAGCGGCCGGCTGCGCCGCGGCCA
>NZ_JBNHGF010000527.1:0-1592 GCF_059091005.1 Arthrobacter sp. Y3223164 | reverse complement strand
CGGCAACGCCAGCCGCTGCCGCGGACAGGGTGCGCGGTTGCGTCCCACGTTTGGCCCTAACTGCCCACGTCTCGGCCGCGTGAAGGGCCCCGACGTGCGGCGATGTATGGGCCGCCCAGCCAAACGTGGGAGCGGATCCAAGGCGCGCCGGACCCCTGCGCCACCTCCGGCGCCGGCGTCGGGGGCTACTCGGCGATCTCTTGGTAGGCGGCGAACAGCAGCGAGGTGTCCGGCACGTCCAGGATCCCGGGCTTGGCCAGGCCGTCCAGCACCACGAACCGCAGCAGGTCGCCGCGGGCCTTCTTGTCGCGCTTCATCCCGTCCAGTAGCGCGGCCCAGCGGTCGCGGCGGTACGTCACGGGCAGCCCGAGCGACGTCAGGATCGCCTGGTGCCGGTCGGCGGTGGCGTCGTCCAGCCGGCCCACCATCCGGGACAGCTCGGCGGCAAAGGCCAGGCCGATAGAAACGGCCGCGCCGTGGCGCATCTGGTAGCGCTCGGCCAGCTCGATCGCGTGGCCGAGGGTGTGTCCGTAATTCAGGAACTCCCGGCGGCCGGACTCGCGCAGGTCGGAGGAGACTATCCCGGCCTTGACCCGGATGGACCGCTCGATGATCTCCCGCAGCTGCGGCGTGCCGGCGGTGCTGGCGGCCTTGGGGTCCGCTTCGATCACCTCCAGGATGGCCGGGTCGGCGATGAAGCCGCACTTGACGGCTTCGGCCAGGCCTGTGACCAGTTCGTTGGGCGGCAGCGTCTGCAGCGCGTCCAGGTCGGCCAGCACCGCGGCCGGCGAGTGGAACGCGCCGACCAGGTTCTTGCCCTCGGCGGTGTTGATGCCGGTCTTGCCGCCCACCGCGGCGTCGACCATGCCCAGCAGGCTGGTGGGGATGTGCACCACCTTGACGCCGCGCAGCCAGGTGGCGGCCACGAAGCCGGCCACGTCGGTGACCGCCCCGCCGCCCACGGCCACGATGGCGTCCGAGCGGGTGAAGTCGTTCTGTCCCAGCACCTGCCAGCAGAACGAGGCCACCTGGATGTGCTTGCCCTCCTCGGCGTCCGGAATTTCGGCGGTCAGCGCCTCCAGCCCGTTGGCGGCCAGGTCCTCGCGCACCGCGTCGCCGGTGGCACGCAGCGCGCGCGGGTGGATCACCAGGACCTTGCGGACCCGCTCCCCCAGCACCTGCGGCAGGCGGCCCAGCAGCGCGTGGCCGACGACGACGTCGTACGCCTCCTGGGGCGTGGTCCCGGTGACCGGGATGGTGGTTGCCTCGGCGGTGTTGCTCACTGTTCGTGCCTTTCATCAAGCAGTTGTCTCAGTTCGGCCAGCAGTTGCTGCTGTGATTTGCCGCGGGTGTCCAGCACCAGGTCCGCCAGCCGCTCGTAGACCGGCCGGCGTTGCCCGAAGGTCTCGATCCAGCGGCCCACGGGGTCGCCGGCCAGCAGCGGCCGGCCGGTGTCCTTGATGATGCGCGGCCGCACGGTATCCACGTCGATGTCCAGGAAAACCACGGTGCAGTCGGCCAGCAGTTGCTGGGTGCCGGTGTCCAGGATGGCGCCGCCGCCCAGCGAGACCACGGCGGGCGGCCGGCCGGCG
>NZ_JBNHGF010000526.1:0-1604 GCF_059091005.1 Arthrobacter sp. Y3223164 | reverse complement strand
CGGGCGGAGCACGGCCAGGCGGTGCACGGCCCGCAGCCTGCGGGACTGGGTCCAGGCCTCGTGTTTGCGCACCGCCTGGAGGTAGTCGAGGGTCGACCAGTCGTCCAGGGCCGCGGGGTCGGTGCCGGCGAGCAGGCCTGCCAGTTCCGCCGGTCCCAGCTCCTGCCAGTCGTCCGCCCACCCCCGCGGGACCGGTACCGGTTCGGCGGCACCATTGTCGGGCGCGGCACCGTCGTCGGGCCCGGCACCGTCGTCGGACGCGGCAGGGGAGCCGGAGGATTCCTCCGGCTCCTGTGCCTCGTCCAACGGTTCCGCTGCCATACTTCAACGCTACGCAGCCCACGCCCCGGGTAGAACGGGTCTTCGAGGAAAGTGCATAACCTGCCCCCGACACCTGCCTGTGTAGGACAACTCAGCCGGCGAATGGCTGAACGGGAAACCGTCATTCCCTGTGTAGGACAACTCAGCCAGCCAATGGCTGAACGGGGAACCGTCCTTCCCTGTGTAGGACAACTCAGCAGGCTAACGGCTAAACGCGAAGCCGACGGGTGCGTCTCGAGGGGAAACCAGCCCACCGTCATGCGACGAAACCGCGGCACCGCCGCGGTTTCCGGGCCGCCGCAGACACCGCGAGTGCACCCGCGCACAGGAAGACCCGGTTGCTCCGGACGCCGCAGGGGCGGCCGGAACAACCGGGCCAGGGAAATCTGCCAAAGGTTCCAGTCCTAGATGGCAGCCTCGCCGCGTTCGCCGGTTCTGACGCGGACCGCTTCCTGCACATCCACCAGCCAGACCTTGCCGTCGCCCGGGCGGCCGGTGTTGGCTGTGGCCACGAGGACGTCGACGATGTCGTCGGCCAAATCGTCCCCCACCAAGACCTCGACGCGGACCTTGGGCAGCAGGTCCACCGTGTACTCGGCGCCGCGGTAGACCTCCGTGTGGCCGCGCTGCCGCCCGTACCCGCTGGCCTCACTGACGGTCAGCCCTTGGACCCCGTAGCTTTCCAAGCTGTTGCGGACTGCCTCCAGCTTTTCCGGCCGGATGATTGCGGTGACCAGTTTCATGCGTTGACCTCTTCCTTGATCGTGCTGCGGGCGCTGGGGTCGGTTGCCGGGTGCGGGATGAATGTTCCGCCGGTGCCCAGGCCGCCGAATTCGTAGGCGGATTCGGCGTGCTGGGCGAGGTCCACGCCGGTGACCTCATCCTCTGCAGTCACCCGGAAGCCAAGGGTCTTGTGGATCGCCAAGCCGATGATCAGGGTCAGCACGCCAGAGAACACCATGGAGACCAGCGCCGCCACGGCCTGCGCCCCCAGTTGGGCGACGCCGCCGCCGTAGAAGAGACCACCGCCTGCACCCTGGACCGGCAGGGCGATGAAGCCCAGGGCCAGCGTTCCGACCAGGCCGGCAACCAGGTGGACGCCCACCACATCCAGCGAGTCGTCGTAGCCCAGCCTGTACTTCAGCCCCACCGCCAGCGCGGCCAGCACGCCCGCCACCAGGCCCAGACCCACCGCACCCAGGGGGGATACGTTGGCGCAGGCCGGGGTGATGGCCACCAGACCCGCGACCACACCCGAGGCCGCCCCGAGGGACGTGGGGCGG
>NZ_JBNHGF010000525.1:0-1604 GCF_059091005.1 Arthrobacter sp. Y3223164 | reverse complement strand
CCCGGGCTGGGCAGCACCGGGGCATGGCTGGCAGGCACCGGGCTGGTGGCCGTGGTGGGGGACGCACGGCGCCGTGCACGCGATCTCGCCGCACGGCTGCAGCCGGCGGCGCACTGATCTTCTACAATATGTAGAAGTGGTTTTCGATTAATTACGATGCAGAAGGCAGACTGGTAAGCATGAGCGAATCGGCAAGGTCAGAGTCAGCAATCCCCGCCGCCGGCGGCACCGACGAGGAACTGTTCTACACCCTCTGGACGGTCTTTAAGCGCACCGGCGCACCGGTGGATCCGTCCGCGGCCGCGGCGTTCGATGAGACGGTTGCCGAACTCGCCGGCCGCAACGTCACCCTGCGCGGCGCGTACGACGTTTCCGCCATGCGCGAGGACGCCGACGTGATGATCTGGCTGCACGGACCGCAGCCGGACGAACTCCAGGCGGCGGTCCGCGACATCCGCAGGACCCCGCTGTTCGCCCCCGCCGAGATGGTCTGGTCCGCGATGGGCGTCCACCGCGATGCCGAATTCAGCAAGAACCACGCCCCGGCCTTCTCCCTGGGCAAGGACCCGGAGGCCTGGCTCTGCGTCTACCCCTTCGTGCGCTCCTACGAGTGGTACCTGCTGCCGGCCGAGGAACGCGGCAAGATGCTGCGCGACCACGGACTGCTCGGCCGCGACTTCCCGCAGGTGCTGTCCAACACGGTCGCCTCGTTCGCGCTGGGGGACTGGGAATGGATCCTGGCCCTGGAAGCCCCCGAACTGATCGACCTGGTGGACCTGATGCGCCACCTGCGCTACACCGACGCGCGCAACCACGTGCGCGAAGAGATCCCGTTCTACACCGGCAGGCGCATCAGCATTGCCGAAATCGCCGAGGTGCTGCGGTGAACCAGTCCGCCGAACCGTCCTTTGACCCGCGTGCCGGCGTCGCCGCCGACGGAACCATGCAGCCGAAGAAGTACGACGCCCTGCTGCTGGCCTCCTTCGGCGGCCCCGAGGGCCAGGACGATGTCATCCCCTTCCTCCGCAACGTCACCAGCGGCCGCGGGATCCCCGATGAACGGCTGGAAGAAGTCGCCACGCACTACCGCGCCAACGGCGGCGTCAGCCCCATCAACGAGCAAAACCGGGCACTGAAGGCGGCGCTCGAGGCCGAGCTGGCCCGCCGCGGGATCGAGCTGCCGGTGCTCTGGGGAAACCGCAACTGGGATCCCTACATCACCGACGTTTTCAAGGAAGCGTACGACGCCGGCCACCGCCGCGTGCTGGCCGTGACCACCAGCGCCTACGCCGGCTACTCAAGCTGCCGCCAGTACCGCGAGGACTTCGGCATGGCCCTGGTCGAGACCGGGCTCGCCGGCAAGCTGGAAGTGGACAAGGTGCGCCAGTACTTCGACCACCCCGGCTTCGTGGAACCGTTCGCCGAAGGCCTGGCCGAGGGCCTGGACCGGGTACGGGCCGACCTCGCCGCGCAGGGGGCCGCGGACGCGCCGGTCCACGTGATGTTCGCGACCCACTCGATTCCCCTCGGGGACGCCGAAAACGCCGGGCCCCGCGGGGTGGACTACGAGGGCGGCAGCGCCTACGTGGCGCAGCACCTGGCCA
>NZ_JBNHGF010000524.1:0-1610 GCF_059091005.1 Arthrobacter sp. Y3223164 | reverse complement strand
CTGCTCGAGTTCGCGTCCGGCCTGCGCCGGTCCGCCTACGACAAGGGAGCCGCGCTGCGTGAACGCGCCGCAGGCTCCGGCGAGGCCTAGGACGGTGGGTCCCCAGCCGCCGAGGAAGCCGTCGGGGTCTTCGGCGCGCGGGGTGACCGATCCGGTCCGCTACCCCCAGCACGCTCCGGCGCCGGTGCGCACCAAGCGCGCCTTCGTCCTGCTGCTGCTGACCCTGCTCGTCCCGGGCAGCGCCCAGATCGTGGCAGGGGACCGCCGGCTGGGCCGGCGCGGCCTGGCAGTGACGCTGCTGGCCTGGGCGGCCGTTGTGGCCGCTGCCGTCATGGCCCTGGTGAACTGGCCGCTGCTGGTGAACCTGGCCACCGACCGCTGGGGTTCACTGGCCCTCGTTGTGGTGCTGGCGGCGCTGGCGCTGTTCTGGGCCTTCCTGTTCCTGAACACGCTGCGCATCATCAGGCCCAACCTGCTGGCCCCGGGCGCCAAGCCGGCGGTGGCGGTGACGCTGGTTGCCCTGATGGTGCTCACCAGCGGCAGCCTGGGCTACGCCGCCTACCTGCTCAACGTGAGCCGCAACGCCTTCAGCTCCATCTTCGAAACCCGGCCCGCGTTCGACCCGGTGGACGGCCGCTACAATTTCCTGCTCATGGGCGGCGACGCCGGTGCCGGGCGGGTGGGGCTGCGCCCGGACAGCATCCAGGTGGTCAGTGTCGACGCGAAGACCGGCCAGACCGTCATGTTCGGCATCCCGCGCAACTTCCAAAACGCCCCGTTCCCGGCGGACTCGCCGATGCACGAGGTGTATCCGGAAGGCTTCAGCTGCGGTGACGAGTGCATCATCAACGCCCTCTACGTCGACGTGGAGCAAAACCACGCCGACCGCTACCCTGATGCCAAGAACCCGGGCGCGGAGGCCATGAAGGACGCCGTGAGCGGGATCCTGGGCATCGAGATCCAGGCGTATGCCCTCGTGGACATGGACGGCTTCGAAGCCCTGGTGGACGCGATGGGCGGCATCACCGTCAAGGCCGGCGGCTGGGTGCCTATCTCCAACAGGACCATCCCCGGCACCAATCAGCACTACCCGCCGAAGGGCTGGATCGCCCCGGGCGTCCAGGAGCTCGACGGCTACCACGCCCTCTGGTACGCCCGCTCCCGCGAATTCGCCACCGACTACGACCGCGTCCAGCGCCAGCAGTGCGTGATGTCGGCGATGGTCAAGCAGCTGGACCCGGCAACGGTGCTGACCCGCTTCCAGCAGTTGGCCGAGGCCGGCGAACAGGTCGTCGAGACGGACATTCCCAGTTCGCAGCTGGGCAGCTTCGTCTCGCTGGCGCTGAAGGCCAAAGACCAGAAGGTGAAGCGCCTGACCATCGGACCGCCCGACTTCGGCACCGCCGCGGAGAATTTTGTCACCTACCCCGACTTCTCGGTGATCCATCCCCGCGTTCAGGAGATGTTCACCCAGGAAGAGCAGACTCGGCAGAAAGATCCCAAGGACGACGGCGGCGGCCCCGGTGGCGACCCCGGCTCCGGTGGTGGAGAAACCACTGCCGGTGAGGGCGGGGCCGGCCCCGCGGACGAGGCGGCACCGGATGCGGCCG
>NZ_JBNHGF010000523.1:0-1612 GCF_059091005.1 Arthrobacter sp. Y3223164 | reverse complement strand
GGGCCCCGAAGCGGGCGGCGCGGCCGAGCTGGTGGTCTGCCAGCCCGGGTTCCTCGGCACGCTCGACGCCCTGTTGGACAGCGAGCCGCTGGAGGCCTGGCAGGCCTGGCTGCGGCTCCACGTGCTGACGACGGCGGCGCCTTATCTTCACGACGAAGCGGTCCAGACGCACTTCGGCTTCTACGGCCGCACCCTCAGCGGCACCCCGGAACTCAAGGAGCGGTGGAAGCGCGGCGTGTCCCTGGTGGAAGGCGCCCTCGGGGAGGCCATCGGGCAGGAATACGTGGCGCGGCATTTCCCGCCGGCGCATAAGGAACGGATGGAAGAACTGGTCGCCAACCTGCTGGCCGCCTACCGGGAGAGCATCTCCGCCCTGCCGTGGCTCAGCAGCGCAACGATCGGGAAAGCGCTGGAGAAGCTGGCGGCCTTCCGCACCAAGATCGGCTACCCGGAGAAGTGGATCGACTACTCCGCCTTCGTGCCCGGGAACGATGTCTGGTCCAACGTCCTCGCCTCCAACGAGTTCGAGGTCCGGCGCAACCTGGCGAAGCTGGGTAAGCCCATCGACGAGGCCGAGTGGCACATGACGCCGCAGACCGTCAACGCCTACTACATGCCGACGATGAACGAGATCGTCTTCCCCGCGGCGATCCTGCAGCCGCCCTTCTTCGACGCCGACGCCGACGCCGCGGCGAACTACGGCGCCATCGGTGCGGTCATCGGCCACGAGATCGGCCACGGCTTCGACGACAAGGGATCGCAGTACGACGGCACCGGCGCGCTGCGGAACTGGTGGTCCGACGAGGACCGGGCCGCCTTCGAGCGGCTCACCGGCCAGCTGGTGGCCCAATACTCGGCGCTCAGTCCGGCGGAGGCTCCCGGCAACACGGTCAATGGCGAACTCACCCTGGGCGAGAACATCGGCGACCTCGGCGGGCTGGCCATCGCGTACCGCGCGTACCGGCTGAGCCTGGCGGGCCGGGAAGCCCCGGTGATTGACGGGCTGAGCGGCAGCCAGCGGTTCTTCTACTCCTGGGCCGAGTGCTGGCGGCAGAAGATCCGTTCGGAGGAGGCGGCGCGCCGGCTGGCGATCGACCCGCATGCCCCGAACGAGTTCCGCTGCAACCAGGTGGTGCGCAACCTGGACGCGTTCCACGAAGCGTTCGGCACCGCTCCGGGCGACGGGCTGTGGCTCGACCCGGCCGAGCGGGTCAGGATCTGGTAGCGGCTGCTAGAAGGCGCCGGGCTGCTGGCAGGTGACCTGGTCGGCGGTCTGGCCCTTGAAGCCGCCGGCCACGCCGCCGGTCTCGGCCAGTTGCGTACCGCTGGCGAAGTCCCGACCGACCGAAAGCGCGACGCCGTAGTGGTCGCCGGAGGCGAGGACGTTGGCCCGGGGGACGTTCAGTTCTTCCGCGAGGGAGAGGGCCACGTGTTCGAATCCGGCCGAGTAGAACAGCTGCGTGGTGGTGCGTTCGGATCCGCCGTCGCCCGGGGCCGCCAGCAGGTACCCCCGCGCCTGCAGCTGTTCGGCCAGTTCCTCGTCGCGGCCGGCCGCGCCGGAGGCGTTGATTACCTCGACGGGCTGCACGGCCGGGTCGAAGGACGGCACGCC
>NZ_JBNHGF010000522.1:0-1615 GCF_059091005.1 Arthrobacter sp. Y3223164 | reverse complement strand
CCAGGCGGCACTGGCCTCCGGAGACCTCGAAGCAGCCGGCCGCATCCTTGACCGTCTCCTGGCTCGGCCGGAGGCACCGGACAGGCTCCGTGGAGCGGACGTGGCGGCGTCGCTGTGGGCGCAGCGGGGCATGCTGGCGCGCAGCGCCCAAGTCTACCGGTGGCTCGGATCGCCCGCCACGGAGGCGTCCCGGGCGCTGGCCGCCGTCGTCATGATCGGTACGGGTGACCCCGACGGGGCTCGAAGCCTGCTTGCCGGCAACCATGCCGACAACTCGCCAACCCTGACGAACGTGGCCGTCTCGATGATGGGACAAGGCATCGCCGCGTCCATCGGCGAGCACACTGAGCAGGCGCTGCCGGCCCTGGTACGCGCTTCCGACATGCTCACGGCCTCCGGCGCCGCCATTCCGCTGCCGGACAGCCCGGCAGCCCTCGCGGCCTTGGTGGCCCTGCACAGCGGTGAGCTCCCCGTAGCGGCAGCCGTCCTCGACGACGCACTGCGCGGACGCCAGGGAGGCCCGGCGGCCCGGTTGAGGCTGCTGCTCCTGCGGGCCTGGGTCTCCATGCTGCAGGACCACCCGGACAGCGCCGGGGCTGCCATCGCAGAGGCGACCGCCAGCGGAATCCGTCCCACCCCGCGCGACGAATTGTTGCTGGACGCCCTGCAGGTCGGGCTGGCGCGGCGAACCGATGACACCGCTGCCTTGGTGCGCGCCTGGGACCGGGCGCGGGGTGACATGAAGCAGGACGTTGCGCATGAGCGGAGCAAGGTTTCCCTCGGGCAACACCAACCCTGCGGCCGTGGCCTGCGACATCAGCGGCCCGATTCCGCCGGGCAGCTCCCGCAGTCCGGAAGGCAGCGGCCCGGCTGGATCGAAACCGACGGCCAGGGCCAGCAGCAGCTCCCGAAGGTTGGGTTCCAGCCGGTCGAGCTCGTGGCCCACATGGTTGACCAACCCGCCGAACTTCACCGGATCTGACGGTATTGGGCGGGCATCGTCGATCGCTTCCAACACATGCTGGACCAGCCAAGGCAGGCCCCCGGTCAGCCGGAAGACCTGATCAAGGACGGGAGCAGGAAGCCGGTCAGAGCGGACAGCTGCTGCGTGCCGCTCAATATCGTTACGGGTCCAGGGGCCCAACAACACCGGCCGCCGATGCGCCTCCATCACCGCCGTCAGCCGCTGCAGGGCGGGCAACTGCGGCCACGTCCGATACGCGACCACGAGGTTCACGTTCTGTCCGTCGGCCAATCGATGGACGCGCTCCAGTCCGGCGACGTCCAACTGGTGGGCGTCGTCGATCAGTACCGTGGTGCCTTCGTCCACAGGGTCTTCCCCCAGTGCGGGCCTGCCCGAGCTGACGGGGACGCCTGCTTCCTCATAGGCCGCCGCCAAGTTTTCCAGCAGCAGGCTCTTGCCCGATCCTCCCGGACCGGACACGGTAGCCAGTAAACGCGACTCGGATTCCGTCGCGGCTTCCGTCAGCAGTTGCGCGGCATCCCGGTTCACCAAACGGCGTGCCGCCGGCTGCGCCGGTGTCGCACCTGTCATGCCGGCCCCGGAGCAGGCGCATCGGTGGGGGCACCCGACGGTGCCGGCGGCTGCGTCGGG
>NZ_JBNHGF010000521.1:0-1622 GCF_059091005.1 Arthrobacter sp. Y3223164 | reverse complement strand
GGCGGCCGGCCGAGCGCCGACGTCGTGCTCTCGGCCTGTGAAGGGGCCGCCGCAACCTTCCAGCTGGACGGCCGTGAGCTCGAGGTCGAGCTGAAGCTGACCGGCGTCTACAACGTGTTCAACGCCGCCGCGGCGTTGGTGCTGGCGCGGACCGTGTTGGGCCCCGCGGTGGACGAGCCGGCGCTGCTGGCCTCGCTGGAGAACGTGACGCCGGCCTTCGGCCGCGGCGAATCGCTGACCGTCAACGGCCAGCCGCTGGACCTGGTGCTGGTGAAGAACCCGGCCGGTTTCCGGCTGGCCCTGAAGTCCTTCCCCGCCGCCGGCTACCGGACGATGATCGCCATTAACGACAACTACGCGGACGGGCGGGACATGTCCTGGCTGTGGGACGTCGACTTCGATTCGCTGCGGGACACCGGCGTAGCCGTGGTCTCCGGGGTCCGGGCGCGCGACATGGGGCTGCGCCTTTTCTACGAGGACGTTCCGGTAGGCCGGGTGGACACGGACCTCAATGCCTCCCTGCAGCGGTTCATTGCGGGCGGTCCGGAGACGCCCAAGCGCATCTACTGCACCTACACCGCCATGCTGGCGCTGCGCCGCGAGCTCGGCAAACTGACCGAAGTGGAAGTGGTCTCCTGATGGACGCTCCTGTTATCGACCTGCTCCAGCTCTACCCGCGGGACATGAACATCTACGGCGACTGGGGGAATGTCCTGGTGCTGCGCAAGCGCCTGGAGCTGCGCGGCTACGACGTCCGGCTGCACGAGTACAACCCCGGCGACGCGTTCCCCGAGCAGGTGGACCTGATCGTGGGCGGCGGCGGCCAGGACTCCGGCCAGAACAAGATCCAGGCCGACCTGCTGGCCCAGGGCGGCCGGCTGCGGGAGCTGGCCGAGGACGGCCTGCCGATGCTGGCGGTCTGCGGCCTCTACCAGCTGTTCGGCCACCGGTTCACCACCCACACCGGCGAGGTCATCACCGGCATCGGGCTGCTCGATGCCGAAACCGTGGGCGGGCCCACCCGGTTGATCGGCAACACCGTGCTCGAAAGCGGCGAGTTCGGCACGGTTATCGGGTACGAGAACCACAGCGGACTGACCACCCTCGGCAGCGATGTCCGGCCGTTGGGACGGGTCACCAAGGGCCAGGGCAACAACGGCACCGACGGCACCGAGGGAGCCCGCTACCGGAACATCATTGCCACCTACCTGCACGGTTCCCTGCTGCCCAAGAACCCGGCCGTGGCCGACTACCTGATCCGCCACGCCGTCGAGCGGCGCTACGGCAGCTTCAACGACGTGCCGCTGGACATTCCGCATGAGGCCGAAGCCCGCGCCGACGCGGCGGCCCGTCCGCGCTGACGCCGGACGGCCGCTGACGCTTGGCAGACAGTGACGCCAGGCCGTCGCTAAGCCAGTCCGGGCGACGGGCCGCGGCGTCAATCGCCGCTGAGCAGCCACTCGCGGGCGACGTCCGTCGGGGCTCCCATGGACTCGACGGTCGCCTTGGTCCGTAGCCGGCTGGCCGCGTCCGCCTGTTCGGACACGCACCAGTCCCCGGACTTCGCGGCTGCCGCCAGCGCATCCGCTGCCACCGGGCACCAGCGGTGCCCGGGTCCGTCG
>NZ_JBNHGF010000520.1:0-1638 GCF_059091005.1 Arthrobacter sp. Y3223164 | reverse complement strand
CTTCTTCGCCGGTGACCGTCTTGATGACGTCCGGTCCGGTGATGAACATGTGGCTGCCGCTGCCGCCGCGTCGGCCCGCTGCTCTCCGGCTCAGTCCGTCACCGGCACCGCTCGGTCATTGGCATAGCTAACCCCCAGCTGGGCGCGGACCCCGTCGAAGAGCCGCATGGTGTCCACGGTGTCCGCCCAGGGCATGGTGGGGCTCTGCAGCAGGCCGGACTGGACGCAGCGGGTGACTTCGCGCAGCTCGAAAACGTAGCCGCGGCCGACGCTCGGGAAGGTTTCCACCCGCGGCTGGCCCAAATGAGGTTGGACCGCCAGCTCGGTGGGGTTATGCAGCGGCGCGTTGCTGCGGAGCCACCCGCCAGTGCAGGCGACGGTGGCCGTGCGCGGCGAGGCGGCCTGCAACGAACACGCCAGCTGCGCCTGGGCACCCGAACCGTAGCTGAGCGTCATGGCGTTCTGGGCGTCGACGCCGTCGTCGTTGACCTGCCCGGAGGCGGCCACCGTCTGCGGGAAGCCCAGGGTGCCCAGCGCCCAGGTCAGCGGATAGACCGCCAGATCCAGCAGCGCTCCGCCGCCTGCTGCCGGATTCCACAACCGGGCAGCCGGGTCGTAGACCGCCGGGAATCCAAGGTCGGCCTGCAGCCAGCGGACCTCGCCGAGTTCGCCGGACGCGAGGATGTCCCAGACGCGGTTGATGATCGGCAAGAAGCGCGTCCAGACCGCCTCCATCAGGAACAGTCCCCGCGCGGCCGCCAGTTCCGTCAGCTCCAGGGCTTCCCGGGCGTTGATGGTCAGGGACTTTTCGCACAGCACATGCTTGCCGGCCTGCAGCGCCCGTCCCGCGATCTCGAAATGCTGGCCGTGCGGAGTGGCCACGTAGACCACGTCCACGTCCGGGTCGGCGAAAAGCTGGTCGTAGCCCTTGCCGGCATCGCCGTCGAAATAGGCAGTGGCGAAGCCGAAACGCCGTTGGAAGGCCACCGCGTTGGCCTGGTGGCGGGAACTGACCGCTTGCAGCACGGCATCCTCCAGCCGGGCGATGTCCTCGGTAACCCGGGTGGCGATGGTCCCGGTGGCGACCACGCCCCAGCGCAGTTTCCGGCCGGTGGCTGCGCGCGGATCCGGGGCGCCGGGCCGGGCGCAGGGCGGGGTAACGATCCGGGGCGGTTGTCCCATGGCTCCATCTTGGCGGCCGGCGGCCGGGACGTCCATGGGCACCGATTGCCCTTTGTCCCGTCCTGCCGCGCGTGTCCCTGCCCTACCGATGTGGACCTATCGATGGTACAAAGTAAGCAGGCTCAGTAATTTCGCCACAACGAGGAGGAGCCCGCACCATGGATACAGGCATGATCGTCGGAATCATCATCGCGATAGTTGTACTCCTGATCATCATCGGAGTCATTGTCTTCTTTGCGCAGAAGCGGAACACCAAGCGGAAGTTCGAGAAGCAGGAAGAGAACCGCAGGGAGGCAGCGGAGTTGCGGCAGGGAGCGCAGGTGTCCTCAGTCGAGGCGCGGGAGCGCCAGGCGGACGCCAGATCCTCAAGCACCTGCGCGGGCTCATCGACGGTTTGGAGCAGGGCGCCGACGAGGAGACCGTGGAAGCGCTCGCGGTCGTGGTTTTCTGGGGAAC
>NZ_JBNHGF010000519.1:0-1638 GCF_059091005.1 Arthrobacter sp. Y3223164 | reverse complement strand
CGCCCGCCCGGAACGCGGCCGCCCCGGGGAGCCGGCGGACCGGCTGCACCGGCGGAACCGGCGACACGCCATAACACATTGGTAGTTACACTGGCGCAATTCGATGCCGTACGGCACAATGAGGAACGAAGCGTCGGAAACAGCAGTACTGACAAGTTCCATCCGTTGACAGGCTGAAGGTCGTTGGGGAAGACGTACCTACAGCAAATGGAGGATGGGATGTCTGTTGTGATGACGCGTGGAGTGCTGTTTGTGCATTCAGCACCTTCGGCACTGTGCCCGCATATCGAGTGGGCCGTCGGATCCGTCGTGGACAAGCGAACGGATCTCGAGTGGACCCCGCAGCCTGCCGCGCCCGGAATGTACCGGGCCGAGCTGTCGTGGGTCGGCGCGCAGGGGACCGGCGCCATGCTGGCCTCTGCCCTGCGCGGCTGGGCCCATTTGCGCTATGAAGTCGCCGAAGAGCCGAGCGCCGGGGTGGACGGCGGCCGCTGGTCGCACACGCCCGAACTCGGCATTTTCCACGCCATGACCGACGTTCACGGAAACATCATGGTGAGCGAGGACCGCATCCGCTACGCCTACGAAGCCGGTGCCGGCGATCCCGCAGCCGTCTACCACGAACTGTCCCTCGCCCTGGGCGAGGCATGGGACGAAGAACTCGAGCCTTTCCGCCACGCCGCCGAAGGCGCCCCCGTCCGCTGGCTGCACCAGGTCGGCTGACGCCGGCTCTTCCCTCCCTCCTCCATCCACGCAAAAGGGAGGGCGGCCGGTGAAAACCGGCCGCCCTCCCTTTCGTGCTGCCCGCAGGCAAGCATTGGAGTGAACGGTCAGACGTTGCGGAACACGACGACGGCGTTGTGGCCGCCGAACCCGAAGGAGTTGTTCAACGCGACGATGTCGCCCTGCGGCAGGTCGCGGGACGAGGTGACCACGTCCAGTGGGATCTCCGGGTCCTGGTTCTCCAGATTGATCGTGGCCGGAGCGCGGCGTTCGTAGACAGCCATTACGGTCATCACGGACTCCACAGCACCCGACGCGCCGAGCAGGTGGCCGGTCTGCGACTTGGTCGCGGAGACCGCAACGTTGTCGACATGGTCACCGAGCGCGGCCTTCAGAGCAGTGTATTCCGGCTTGTCGCCGACAGGGGTGGACGTGGCGTGGGCGTTGACGTGCACCACGTCGGTCGCCTGTGCCCGGGCGTCGAACATCGCGGCCTTCAGCGCGCGGGTGGCGCCCAGTCCCTCGGGATCGGGGGCGGTGATGTGGTAGGCATCGGCGGTGACGCCGGAGCCGGCAAGCTCGGCATAGATGCGGGCACCGCGGGCCAGGGCATGTTCCTCGGCCTCGAGCACCAGCGCGCCGGCGCCTTCGCCCATCACGAAGCCGTCCCGGTCCAGATCGTACGGGCGCGAGGCACGTTCGGGGTCGTCATTGCGCCTGGACAGGGCCTGCATCGCGCTGAACGCCGCGATCGGCATGGGGTGGATCGCGGCCTCGGCGCCGCCGGTCATGACCACGTCGGCCTTGCCGGCGCGGATCAGGTCGATGCCCAAGGCCATGGCTTCGGTGCCGGAAGCGCAGGCGGAGACCGGGGTGTGGGCGCCCGCGCGGGCACCCAGGTCCATGCTCACGGCC
>NZ_JBNHGF010000518.1:0-1649 GCF_059091005.1 Arthrobacter sp. Y3223164 | reverse complement strand
CCCGGCCGGCCGGCTCCCCGGCCGCGCAGGCCGTGGCGGCGGCGCTGGAGCACGAGTCCATCAACCTGCTGGGCCTGCACTGCCACATCGGATCGCAGATCTTCGAGCCCGAAGGCTTCGCGCTGGCGGCCGAGCGGCTGCTCACGTTCGTAGCCGAGGTCAAGCGGGTCCACGGCGTGGACCTGCATGAACTGGACCTGGGCGGCGGTTACGGCATTGCCTACACCGAGGCCGACAGCCCCCGCCCGCCGGCGGAACTCGCCCAGGCGATGGCCGCCGTCGTGCGCTCCGTCACGGAGCGGCTGGGCATCCCGGTGCCGCGGATCTCGATCGAGCCGGGCCGGGCCATCGCCGGGCCCAGCACGTTCACGCTCTACTCGGCCGGCACCCGCAAGACCGTCCAGGTGGACACGGAGGGCGGCGGCAGCAGCCCGCGGCGCTACGTGTCCGTGGACGGAGGCATGAGCGACAACGCCCGGCCGGTGCTCTACGACGC
Organism: Arthrobacter sp. Y3223164; assembly: GCF_059091005.1. NCBI lineage: Bacteria > Bacillati > Actinomycetota > Actinomycetes > Micrococcales > Micrococcaceae > Arthrobacter > Arthrobacter sp. Y3223164. Next base: position 1,153 of record NZ_JBNHGF010000518.1, on the reverse strand, counting down.
CGACTACTCGGCGGCGCTGGCCTCGCGTGTGACGGACGCGGCCCCGATTATTTCCCGCGTGGTTGGTAAACACTGCGAGAGCGGTGACATTGTAGTCAGGAACGTTTACCTGCCCGAGGACATCGAGGCAGGGGACCTGCTGGCGGTGCCGGCGACCGGGGCCTATTGCTGGGCGCTTTCCAGCAACTACAACTACGTTGCCCGGCCACCTGTGGTTGCCGTGCGCGGCGGCGAGGCACGGTTGATCATTCGAGGCGAGACCGAAGCCGACCTGCTGGCCCGTGACCTGGGCTGACCGCCGGCCGGGCAGCAGTTATTGCGAGTAAGACTAAGACTGAGAGTTTGGGCAGCATGAAAACGCTGAAGGTAGCACTGTTGGGATGCGGAAATGTCGGCGCCCAGGTGGCCCGCATCCTGCTTGACGACGCCGACGTGCTCGCCGCGCGGACCGGCGCGCGGCTGGAGTTGACCGGCATCGCGGTGCGCAATGCCGCCGCCAAACGGGCCGTGGAACTGCCCGCAGAGCTGTTCACCACCGACGCCGCGACGCTGGTCAAAGACGCCGACATCGTGATCGAACTGCTGGGCGGCCTGGAACCGGCCCGGACGCTGATCCGCACCGCGATCGCCAACGGGGCCGCCGTCGTCACCGGCAACAAGGCCCTGCTGGCCGCCGACGGCCAGGAGCTGTACGCCCAGGCCGACGACGCCGGCGTCGAACTCTCCTTCGAGGCGGCCGTGGCCGGGGCCATCCCCATCCTGCGGCCGATCCGCGAGTCGCTGGCGGGGGACCGCGTCACCAAGGTGATGGGCATCGTCAACGGAACCACCAACTACATCCTGGACCAGATGGATTCCACCGGCGCCCAGTTCGGCGAGGCGCTGGCCGCCGCGCAGGAGCTCGGCTACGCCGAAGCCGACCCGACCGCCGACATCGAAGGCCATGACGCCGCCGCCAAGGGCGCGATCCTGGCCGGGCTGGCCTTCCACACCGCGGTCGACCTGGCCGACGTCCAGTGCCAGGGCATCAGCTCCGTCTCCGCCGACGACATCGCCGCGGCCCGGGACGCCGGTTACGTGATCAAGCTGCTGGCGATCGCCGAGCGGCTGAGCGGCGCCGACGGCCGCGAGGGCGTGTCCGTGCGCGTCCACC
>NZ_JBNHGF010000517.1:0-1649 GCF_059091005.1 Arthrobacter sp. Y3223164 | reverse complement strand
GGGCCCGGCCGCAATGGCCACGCTGCCGGCCCGCAGCCGCCCCTCGGTCCAGCTCGAGACGCCGCGTCCGCTCAGTTCCTGCCCGTCCGGGTCGGCGGACACCACCACGTCGCCGCGGAGCACCGCGTGGATGCCGCCGGAACAGGAGACGATGCCGAACTGCGGCATGGCCGACAGGTTGGCGCCGTACCCGGAGACCACCGTTCCGAGCAACGTTTCCAGCGTGGCGCCGGACTCCAGCGCCTGCCACAACTGCTGCACCAGGTCCTCGGGAGCGCCGGGTTCGAGGAGCACCGCTGTGCCGCCGCTGACCAGCCCCAGCCAAGGCCCGGGGCTGTACGTCATGCCCGCCATCAGGCGTCCTCCTCCGCCGCTCCCTGTTTCGGAGCATCCAGCCGGGGCAGCGTCGTCGTATCCTCCTGCCGCGGGGCGGTCGAGGCGTCGTCGGCGTCGCCTGCGGGACCGGCTACATCAACGACGACCACGGTGATGTTGTCGCGCCCGCCGGAGCGCAGCGCGGCCTGGATCAGTGCATCGACTGCGTCCTGGGGACCGGATACGGAGGTGAGGATGGCGTAGATGTGGTCGTCGCTGACCTCCGAGGTCAGCCCGTCGGAGCAGATCATGATCCGGTCCCCCGGTTCCACGGGCACCATCCAAAAATCCGGCTGGTTGTCTTCGCCGGTGCCCAGCGCCCGGGTAATGACGTGCCGGCGGGGGTGCACCAGGGCCTCCTGGGCGGTGATTTCTCCGGCCTCGAGCAGTTCCTGCACTTCGGAGTGGTCGACGCTGATCTGGACAAGTTTGCCGTGGTTGAGCCGGTAGGTGCGGGAATCGCCGACGTTGAACACGAGCCAATACGGCACCCCGCGTTCGGAGACCAGCGCGGCCCCGGATACCGTCGTGCCCGCCCGCGATGCAGCCGCCGCCCTGATCCGCGCGTCCGCCCGGCCGATCAGCTGTTCCAGTTCGTGCGCGCCGAGTTCGTGGCTGGCCACGTAGTCCCGCATCGTCTCCACGCAAATGCGGCTGGCCACTTCGCCCGCCTCGTGCCCGCCCATGCCGTCGGCCACCGCGAACAGCGTCCCGTCGGCCAGATACGCGTCCTCGTTCAGCTGCCGCCGCAACCCGCGGTCCGACCCGGCACCGACAGTGAGCCGGATGGGCTCCCCTCCCGACGCCGTGCTCATGCCCGTCCGATGGTAAAGCTGCGGTCGCCGAATTCGACGGTCGCGCCGGGTTGCGCCGCCACGGGATCCCCGGGGGCCAGCTGACGGCGGATGCCGTCGCCGCCGGTCACCGCGGTCCCGTTGGTGGAGTTGCGGTCCGTCACCCAGACGGTGCCGCCGTCGACCCGCAGCAGCAGATGGGTCTTGGAGACGGAACGTCCCATGTCCGCGAAATCGATCAGTTGGTCAATGTCCTCGCCGGCGCCTGCGGCCGGGTTGCGCCCGATCAGGGCCGTCGTTTCAAGTACCACATCGCGCCCGTCGTCGAAGGTAATGGTGAGGGGGCCCGACGGCGGGGCCACCGTGCGGACCCGGGTCGCCGCGAATTCTTCGTCCGGGTGGTGGTGCGGTTCGGCCTCCGCAGCCATCCGTGCCGGAGCCGGGACCGGTGACGGCGGCTCACCCGGGGTGCCCAAGCGG
>NZ_JBNHGF010000516.1:0-1654 GCF_059091005.1 Arthrobacter sp. Y3223164 | reverse complement strand
CTCGCCGGCCGGCTTGAGCGGCTGCGGCTCCGCCAGCTCGGTGGGCGGCAATTGCGCCGCAGGGGTGCTGATAACCGGCTCTGGCTCCGGCCAATCGATGGCCTGGCCGAGGTTTAGGGCGGCGGGCACGGCCAGCACGGCGAAGACGACTGCCAGCAGCCCGGAGGTGAGCACGCGGAAGCCACGCCCCATGCTGCCCCTCCTGAGGATCTTGAAGTGTTGGGAACGCCCCGCGCCAACCCCGATGCCGGTACGGAAGGGCAAGACCTATATCGTTAAGCGTAGTCCGGCGCCGGGCCACGGCCGTGCATCGGCGGCGCCGAAGCCAATTTTCCGAACGTCTCCAAGGAGCGAAGCCATGCAGCATGACGTCACCATCGAGATCCCCAAGGGTTCGCGCGTCAAGTACGAAATCGACCATGAGACCCACCGCCTCCGCCTGGACCGGGTGCTGTTCACGTCCATGCAGTACCCCACCCACTACGGCTTCTTCGAGGACACGCTGGGCGAGGACGGCGATCCGCTGGACGCGATGGTCATGCTGCAGGACTACGACCTGCTGCCCGGTGTCGTGGTCGAATCCCGCCCCATCGCCGTCTTCAACATGACCGACGACGGCGGCGGCGACGCCAAGGTGCTGTGCGTTCCGGCCGACAAGCGCTTCGACCACATCCAGGAGCTGTCCGACGTGCCGGAGTTCCTCGTCAAGGAAATCGAGCACTTCTTCACCCGCTACAAGGACCTGGAGCCGGGCAAGTGGGTCAAGGCCGAGGGCTGGGCCGACCGCGCCGCCGCCGAGGCCGAACTGGAAGCCTCCATCCGGCGCTTCGCCGCCCAGGGCTAAGGCCAACCGGCGACGAACGGCCGGGCAGCCACGCCCGGCCTGAACCGAGCCTTGCCGCTCGAAACCGGCAGGAACAGCGACGGCGGTCCGGACCCTTCAGGTCCGGGCCGCTTTTGCCTTCCCCGGGGGCGACCGGCGGCAGGACACACCAGCCAACCGGAATCGGTTGTTCCTGCCCGGACGGGCGCAATACTGGTGCCATGTACGTGCTCACGATCAACCAGCGCGATTCCCGCGAGGCGGGCGACCAGGTGCCCGCCCTGATCAAGGCGCTGCGCCACCTGACCGCGGCGATCCCCTTTCAGCGGTCTGTCGGCGACGAAGCGATCGGCGCGGTCGAGAAGCCGTCCACGGCCATCGACGCCGCCCTGATCGCGCTGCGCGCCAGGCGCTGGCATGTGGGAATCGGCGTGGGCGAACTGCGGCCGCGGCTTCCGGAGGACATCAAGGACGCCGAAGGGTACGGCCTGGTCTACGCACGGCGCGCGGTGAACCGGGCCCGGAAAACCGGTGACCGCGTTCCGCTGGCCGTGTCCGGGCCCGATGCTGAGGTCGCCGCCGAAGCAGAAGCCGTGCTGCGGCTCATCGGCCAAATCGTCGCCACCCGCACCGACGCGGAGTGGAAGGTGCTGGACCTGATGACGCCGGGAGCGCGCGGCCAGCAAAAGTACGTTGCCGAAGAACTGGGCATCACCAGCCAGGCCGTGAGCAAGGCGGTGGTCCGCTCGCACTGGGTGGAGGAGTGGGCCTGCCGTCCGGCCGCCGCCCGGCTGCTGGACCTTGTCCACGGGCCCGCCTCCCCGGCCGCCG
>NZ_JBNHGF010000515.1:0-1657 GCF_059091005.1 Arthrobacter sp. Y3223164 | reverse complement strand
CTTGCGGACGTCGTCGGCGGAATCGATGCCCAGGGCCAGGCGCAGGTCGGTTTCACGTTCCTGCATGCCGTCGCGGACCGCGTCGGCGAAGTTGGCCTCCAGCAGCGCGTAACGGAAGAAAACCGCGGCGGGTGATCTCGATTAGTCTTAAGCCGGACCTTGCAGCCGGCCCCGGCCTCGCCTGCAGACATTCCATCTTTCGTTCCAACGAACAGGAGCTACTCCATGGCGCTGATCGATGCCATCCACGCGCGCGAAATCCTTGATTCCCGCGGCAACCCCACCGTAGAAGTTGAGGTGCTGCTCTCCGACGGCTCGATGGGCCGGGCCGCGGTTCCGTCCGGCGCCTCCACCGGGGCGTTCGAGGCGGTGGAACGCCGCGACGGCGAGAAGGACCGCTACCTGGGCAAGGGCGTCGGCCAAGCCGTGGCCGCCGTGGTGGACACCATCCAGCCGGCGCTGGCGGGCCTCGACGCCACCGACCAGCGGCTGATCGACCAGACCATGCTGGATCTGGACGGCACCTCCAACAAATCCGATCTGGGCGCCAACGCCATCCTCGGTGTGTCGCTGGCCGTGGCCTCGGCCGCCGCCGAATCCGCCAACCTCCCGCTGTACAAGTACTTGGGCGGCCCCAACGCGCACGTGCTGCCGGTCCCGCTGATGAATATCCTCAACGGCGGATCGCACGCCGACTCCGACGTGGACATCCAGGAATTCATGGTGGTGCCGCTGGGCGCCGCCACGTTCTCCGAGGGGCTGCGCTGGGGCGTGGAGGTCTACCACAGCCTCAAGACCGTGCTGAAGGAGAAGGGCCTGTCCACGGGGCTGGGCGACGAGGGCGGCTTCGCCCCGAACCTGCCCAGCAACCGGGCCGCGCTGGACCTGATCACCGAGGCGATCACCCGTGCCGGCTACGCCCCGGGCAAGGACATCGCCCTGGCCCTGGACGTGGCGTCCTCCGAGTTTTACCAGGACGGCGCCTACCAGTTCGAGGGCAAGTCCCTGACGGCGGCGGAAATGAGCGCCTACTACGCCCAGCTGGTGGCCGACTTCCCGCTGGTCTCCATCGAGGATCCGCTGGACGAATCCGACTGGGAGGGCTGGGCCGCGCTGACGGCCGAGTTGGGCGACAAGGTGCAGTTGGTCGGCGACGACCTGTTCGTCACCAACCCCGAGCGACTGCAGCAGGGCATCGATGCCAAGACCGCCAACTCCCTGTTGGTCAAGGTCAACCAGATCGGTTCGCTGACCGAAACCCTGGAGGCCGTGGCCCTGGCCCAGCGCAACGGCTACACCACGATCACCTCGCACCGCTCCGGCGAGACCGAGGACACCACGATCGCGGACATCGCCGTGGCCACCAACGCCGGCCAGATCAAGACCGGCGCCCCGGCCCGTTCGGAGCGCGTGGCCAAGTACAACCAGCTGCTGCGCATCGAAGAGGAGCTCGACGACGCAGCCCGCTACGCCGGTCGCGGCGCCTTCCCGCGTTTCACGGCGTAGTTCGGCCCGACCCTCGGTAATGTCTTAAGCGGGGCCCGGCGGCAAAGCCGGAGCCCCGCACGACGACCACGGTGAGGAGCCGCGAATGTCCACCCGACGCCCCAACATGCCCCGGGCCGGCCGCCCGGCCGGCAGCGGGCCTGCCTCGGGC
>NZ_JBNHGF010000514.1:0-1661 GCF_059091005.1 Arthrobacter sp. Y3223164 | reverse complement strand
GCCCTGGCCACCTGGGCGGAAGCCGTGGATACCGCGGAAGACCTCGGCTGGCCGGCCGCGGCAACGGAAACACCGCGGGCCTTCCAGCAACGCCTCGACGACGCCGGCGTGGTCACCGGGAAGTCTTCCGTTGCCCTGGCGCGGCTGCGGGCTGGCTATGAGCGGGCCGCGTATGCTGCTCCGGAGGCGCCGCCACCGGGCGGCGCCTCCACCGCACGGTGGTCCGATGTGGAAACCGTCAGGGACAGGCTTCTGGAGCGGGCCGGATGGCGGCGCCGCCTGGCCGGGCTGTTGTGGCCGGCGTCGCTGTTCCGCCGCCGGCCGCCCCTGGGGGACGGCCGGCCGACGGATCGGAACTACCGGGCGTAGGGATCCGCGATGCCGATGTACTGGACCGTGGTGTACTCGTCCAGGCCCTCCGCGCCGCCTTCGCGGCCCATGCCGGACTGCTTCACTCCGCCGAACGGGGCGGCGGCGTTGGAGATCACGCCGGCGTTGTAGCCGACTAGGCCGAACTCGATCTGCTCGGAGACGCGGAACATGCGGTTCACATCGCGCGAGTAGATGTAGGAGGCAAGGCCGTACTCGGTGGCATTGGCCAGGGCGATGGCCTGCTCTTCGGTTTCGAACGTGGTCACCGGGGCAACCGGGCCGAAGATCTCGCTCTGCAGGATATCGGCGTCGTTCGGAACGTTGGACAGCACGGTCGGCTGGTAGAAGTAGCCGTCGCCTTCCACGGGCCCGCCGCCGGTGCTGACGGACGCTCCGGCTTCCACCGCCGCGGTCACCAGGGCATGCACGTCGTCGCGGGCGCCGCCGTCGATCAGCGGGCCCACCGTGGTGTCCGCTTCGGTGCCGCGGCCCGGCTTGAGGGCCTTCATGGCGTTCGCAAACTTGGTGGTGAATTCCTCGGCCACGGAGGCCTGGACCAGGAAGCGGTTGGCGGCCGTGCAGGCCTCGCCCATGTTGCGCATCTTGGCCGCCATGGCGCCTTCGACGGCTTTATCCAGGTCGGCGTCTTCGAAGACGATGAACGGGGCGTTCCCGCCGAGCTCCATCGAGGTCCGCAGGACGTTGTCCGCCGCGTCCTTGAGCAGCTGCTTGCCCACCGGCGTGGAGCCGGTGAAGGAAACCTTGCGCAGGCGGGAGTCCTGCATCAGCGGCCCGGAGATGCCGGAAGCGCTCTTGGAGGAGACCACGTTCAGCACGCCTGCCGGGAGGCCGGCCTCGATCATGGTCTGGGCGAAGAGCTGGCTGGTCAGCGGGGTGAGCTTGGCAGGCTTGAGCACCATGGTGCAGCCGGCGGCTACCGCGGGACCGACCTTGCGGGTGGCCATGGCGAGCGGGAAGTTCCACGGGGTGATCAACAGGCAGGGGCCGACCGGCTTGCGCTGGACCAGGATCTTGTTCTTGCCCTCCGGCGTGGTCAGGTAGCGGCCGTAGTCGCGGACGGCCTCCTCCGAGAACCAGCGCAGGAATTCGGCACCGTAGGCCACTTCGCCGCGGGATTCGGCCAGCGGCTTGCCCATCTCCATGGTCATCAGGAGGGCGAAATCCTCCGAGCGCTCGGTCACCAGCTCGAAGGCGCGGCGCAGGATCTCGGCGCGCTGGCGCGGAGCCGTGCGGGCCCAGGCTGCCTGCGCGCTGTCGGCGGCGTCGAG
>NZ_JBNHGF010000513.1:0-1661 GCF_059091005.1 Arthrobacter sp. Y3223164 | reverse complement strand
GCGCCGGCCCCCGGGCAGCCGGAAGCCGGTCCGGCCTCCGGAACGGCGACGGCCGCGCAGGCCGCGGAAACTGCGAAGCAGGCCGCGACAATTGCGGCCTTGCGGGACCACGTTGCCACGCAGATCGGGCCGATCGCCAAGCCCCGCGACGTGGTGTTCGTCCCCGACGTGCCCAAGACCCGCAGCGGCAAGATCATGCGCCGGCTGCTGACCCAGTTGTTCGAGGGGACGGAGCTGGGCGACACGACCAGCCTGCAGAACGAGCCGTGCATCGCCCAGATCCAGGCCATCTGCGACGCACGGTAAAGTTTTCCGCCTTCACCGGGCAGGGCTGTCCATGTTTCGGCGGACCGCTGAGCGTTTCTCCTAGTCAGGGCCAGAGGCCGCTCCAAAAGGTGGACAGTTGCTGCAGAACTGGGACACCCGGCCTGCCGCCTGCATGACTCCGGGGAACCCCGCACTCAGGCAACACGCCGCAACATCGTCATGACCTCGGCGACAACGTTCTGGGGCGTGAAGACGAGATCCTCGTACACGTACCGCAATGTTGGAAACCCGCTGAGCATGCCCGCGTTGTTCCTTTTGCGGTCCTTCTTGAAAGTCGCCCGGTTCCAGTGGAAGTCGAACCCGTCCAGCTCAATGATGAGGCAACCTTCCACCACCATGTCCACTCGTCCAAGCCCCTGGACCGGCACCTGGGTTTCCACCCGAAGCCCGACCGTGCGGAACAGGTCGCGGGCGATAATCTCGAGCGGCGAATCGGCGTCGTCACCGATGCTCAGAACGACGGCCCGACGCATGCCGTTGCGTTTGCCTGGAAGCCGCTCCACCAGTTCGGCTTTGGTAACGACACCCCTGCGCACGGCCGATTCCGCTACGACCAACGCCTCCAGCCGCGGCCTGCATCGGATGGCATGCAGTACGCAGTCCAAAATGCTCACATAGCTCCCAGGCCGCTGCCTCCCCAGCAATTCGCCCCGGTGCTTCACAGTGGACGGCGGCTGCCGGCTGTGAAGCGTCCACAGGTGCAGTTGATCCGGGTCTTTGATCGTCCAAAGCCCCAGTTCCCGAGCCGCTGAAATGCAGGTAATCAATCCGTTGGCCAGCACGGCGACGCGTACGTTCGCATCGGCCTTCTCCGTACCGACGATTCCTTGGCGGAGCACAGTGATCGCGCCGTTCTTGACGGCTGCCTTGATCTGGTCTCGGCTGAAACCGCAGCGCGCCAGTTCGCCGGTTGGGAGTGTTCCACCGCGCCGTTCAACGTAACCAGCTATCACCTCATCCATGACCACGAGCATGCAGGCTGCGGCGGCGGACAGCTAGATCCCCGCACTCCCTGTGGACAACGTGCTGCTGCCCGGCTGCAGAGACCCGGCCACGCCGCGGGACTCTCCACGTTTTGCGGGAAGCTTCTGCGTTTGTCCTAGTCAGCGCCAGACCCCGCTCCAAGACACGGACAGTTCCTGCTGAAGGTGGACAACTGGTCACGTTCAGCAGCCCCCGTTCCTTGGCAGGGCGCACGGCCATTCGACGCGGGCGACGATGCGTTCCGCGTCCGTCCAAGGGGGAGCCCCGGCCGACGCCGGTGCGTTCCGCGTCCGTCCAAGGGGGAGCCCCGGCCGACGCCGGTGCGTTCCGCGTCCGTCCAAGGGGGAGCC
>NZ_JBNHGF010000512.1:0-1670 GCF_059091005.1 Arthrobacter sp. Y3223164 | reverse complement strand
GGCGGCGCTGCCGCGCTGCGGGATGACGTCACCCTCCACGGCTCCGGCTGGGAGACCGTGGCGGAAGTCCCCGCCGGGGCCCTGCCGGAGGGCTGGGAAGACTCGCCCTTCCTGGCCCAGGCCACCGAAGCGGTGGACGGCGGCAGGCTGATCTCCACCGCCCTGCTCAACGTGTACCTGACCGACGACGGCCGCGTTCTGGCCGGGTCGGTCCCGTTCGAGTCGTTGCAGGCAGCCGCGGAGGCCCGGTGAACGGCAGCGGCAACCCTGCCGCGCTGGTCATCGAGACCTCCGGACTGACCAAACGCTTCGGCCGGCAAACCGCCGTCGACTCCCTTGACCTGGCCGTCCCGCACGGCTCCGTCTTCGGCTTCCTGGGCCCCAACGGCTCGGGAAAAACCACCACCATCCGCGTCATGCTCGGGCTGGCCGCCGCCACCAGCGGGAGCGTCCGGATCTTCGGGCAGGACATGCCCGGGTCGTTGCGGGACGTGCTTCCGCGGGTCGGAGCGCTGATCGAAGGCCCGGCGTTCTACCCCTTCCTGTCCGGCGCCGCGAACCTGCACCGGCTGGACACCGCGGACCGCCATGCCCCGTCAGAGACCCGGCGGGCGAGGATCGGCAGGGCGCTGGAGCGGGTCGGCCTGACCCACGCCGCGGACAAGAAGGTGCGCGCCTACTCGCTGGGCATGAAGCAGCGGCTGGGCATCGCCAACGCCCTGATGATGCCGCGCCAGCTCCTGGTGCTGGACGAACCCACCAACGGGCTCGACCCGCAGGGCACCCGCGAAGTCCGCAGCCTGGTCCGTTCGCTGGCGGGGGAGGGCACCACGGTATTCGTCTCCAGCCACCTGCTCTCCGAGGTGGAGCAGATTTGCACGCACGCGGCCGTCATGCGCGCCGGCCGGCTGGTGGCGCAGGGGGCCCTGGACGAGGTGCGCCGGGCGGGGCTCACGCATGTGAGCGTCCAGACGCCCGACATCGAAGCCGCGCGCGGCGTGCTGCGCCGGTTGGGCCTGGAACCCGAGGTCCCGAGCACCGCACTCGACGGACACGTGAACGCCCCGATGGACCAGGGCGGTCTGTTGCCTGAGCACATCGCCGCCGCCCTCGTGGCGGACGGCGTCCGGATCCGCGGGTTTGCCGTGGAGGCAAGCAGCCTCGAGGACCGGTACGTGGAGCTGACGGGGGAGGGATTCGACGTTGTCCAGTGAGCAGCGGCCGAGCAGGGGTGGCGACCGCCGGCCGGGGCCGGAAATCGTGGAAGTCGAGGCCGCCGACGAGGAAAATCCCGGCGCTTCGGCGGCCGCTTCGGCCCAGGGACGGGAAAACGGGAAGTCCGCCGGATGGGCCTTCTTCGGTTCCGAGCTCAGCGTGCTGTTCCGACGTGGCCGGACGTGGGCCATGCTGCTGGCCCTGGCCGCCGTACCGACGCTCATCGCGGTGGTGGTCCGGTTCGCCGCGGACGAGGGAGGGCCCGGCGGCGGTCCACCGTTCCTCAACCGGATCACGGACAACGGGTTGTTCGTGGCGCTGACCGGGCTGGTGGTGTCCATCCCGTTGTTCCTGCCGCTGACCGTCAGCGTCGTTTCCGGGGACACGATCGCCGGCGAGGCGGGCCACGGCACGCTGCGCTACCTGCTCAGCGCCCCGGCCGGCCGGCTGCGGCT
>NZ_JBNHGF010000511.1:0-1676 GCF_059091005.1 Arthrobacter sp. Y3223164 | reverse complement strand
CGGCGCGGCCTGCCCGGCTTCCGCGGCCTGCCCGGCTTCCGAGGCTGTCAGCCCCGCAACCCTCGTCCCGATCAGCGACTTGTCGCGCGGCACCACGAAAGCCGTGGCCGCGTGTCCCGTTTTGGCGTCGTAGGTCGGGCAGACGCCGGCCTCCACCACCGCCGGGTGTGAGACCAGCGCGGACTCGATCTCGATCGTGGACAGCCGGTGTCCCGAGATGTTGATGACGTCGTCGGTCCGGCCCAGGATCCAGGTGTCGCCGTCGGCGTCGAAGCGGGCCCCGTCGCCGGCCAGGAACCAGCCCTGCGCCGCGTACTTTTCCCAGTAGGACGTGAAGTAGCGTTCCGGGTTGCCCCACACGGTCCGCGCCATCGCCGGCCCGGTGCTGGTGACCACAATGTTGCCCTGCTCGCCGGCACCCACCCGGGCGCCGCCGTCGTCCACGATGTCCGTGGCCAGCCCCGGCAGGGCGCGGGTGGCGCAGCCGGGCTTGAAGGACGCATCGGTCTGGCGCGGCGAGAGCACAGTGGCCCCGGTCTCCGACTGCCACCAGGTATCCACCATCGGCACGCCCGACGAGGGGGCCCCGGCGACCAGCGAATCCCGCCCCACTTGGTTGCGCAGCCAGCGCCAGGCCTCCGGGTTCACGGCCTCGCCCACCGTGCCGCACAGGCGGACGGAGCTCAGGTCGTACTCGGCCGGGATGCCGTCGGGGAACCAGCCCATCAGCGACCGGACCAGCGTGGGCGCCGTGTAGTAACTGGTCACGCCGTAGCGCTCGATGACCTCGAAGTGCCGGCCGGGGTGCGGGGCGTTCGGCACGCCCTCGTAAATCACCTGCGTGACGCCGTTGCTCAGCGGCCCGTAGATCTCGTAGGTGTGCGCGGTGACCCAGGCCAGGTCCGCGGTGCACCAGTGCACGTCGTCCTCGCGCGCGTCCGGGTCCGGGTTGCTGAACAGGTACGTGTGGCTGAACGAGGCCTGCGTCAGGTAGCCGCCGGTCGTGTGGACCAGGCCCTTGGGCTGGCCTGTGGTGCCCGAGGTGTACATGATGAACAGCGGCGTCTCGGCGTCGAACGCCTCGGCCTCGTGGACGCGCGGCTGGGTTTCGACGACGTCGTGCCACCACACGTCGCGGCGTTCCACCCAGTTGATGTCCGTGTGGCCGGTGCGGTTGATCACCAGCACGTGCTCGATCGCGTTCTCGCCGGAAACCGCCGCGTCGGCGTTGGCCTTGACCGGGACGGCGGTGCCGCGGCGGTACTGGCCGTCTGTGGTGACCAGCAGCTTGGCGCCGGTGTCCTCCACCCGGAACTTCAGGGCCTCCGCGGAGAAGCCGCCGAAGACCAGCGAGTGCACCGCCCCGATCCGCGCGCAGGCCAGCGTGATCACGACGGTTTCCACCAGCACCGGCAGGTAGATGACCACGCGGTCGCCCTTGCCGACGCCCAGCGCCAGCAGCGCGTTGGCGGCCTGCGAGACCAGCTCCTGCAGCTCGCGGTAGGTCACGGTCCGGCGGTCGCCGGGCTCGCCCTCGAAGTGCAGCGCCACCTTGTCGCCGAGCCCGGCTTCGACGTGCCGGTCCGCGCAGTTGACCGCGGCGTTCAGCGTGCCGCCGTCGAACCAGCGCAGCTCGGGTCCCCGCCGTGCAACGCTGTCCACCGGGGTGGCGGAGT
>NZ_JBNHGF010000510.1:0-1679 GCF_059091005.1 Arthrobacter sp. Y3223164 | reverse complement strand
CGCGCAGGGTGCTGTGGTGGGCGACAGTGCTGCTGGTCGCCGGCGGGGTGGCCGGGCTGTGCATGGCGGGCGCCGGCGGGCGGTTGATCATGCGCCTGTTGGCGGTGACGTCGCCGGAGGACGACGGAAGGCTGACCGATAACAACCAGACCATCGGAGAGATTAGCCTGGAAGGGACCGGGAGCTTCGTCCTTTTCGGCGTGGCCATCGGCTGCGGGACGGCACTCCTCTACGGCTTGGTGCGGTGGTGGCTGCCGGCCGGCCGGGCCGGCGGAGCGGCCTTCGGGCTGTTGCTGTTATTAGTACTCGGTACCGTGCTTGGGCCGTTGCAGCCGGACAGCCGGGACTTTGAGGTGGTGGGCCCTGGCTGGCTCTCGATCGCGGCCTTCTCCGCGCTGGCCATTGCCCACGGCATGCTCGTCGCGGTGGCCACGGCTTGGCTGTCCCGTCGCCTCCCGCTGCTGCGGACGGCCAAGGACCTGCAATGGTACCTTCCGCTGCTGCTCCTACTGGTCCCGCTGGGCGGCGCCAGCGTGGTGGTCGCGGCCTGGATTGTCGCCGCCGTCGTGGTGGGCTGGGCACTTGCGGCCCTCAGAGTGAAGCTCTTCGCAGACTGGCGCGCCGGGCGGCCTGCGGGCCCGGGACGTCGGGAAGAACTGCTGCAGCGGAGGGTACTGCTGGGCGGACGCATCGCTTTGGTGGTGCTGGCTTCGGCCTGCACGCCCGGTTTCATCATCTCCATGGCCACCATCATTGCGGCCGAGCGCGGGTAGTCCACCTACTGCTGCGGCGGGTTCAGCCGACGGAACGGTGCCGCACCGATTTGCTTCGGCGGGTTCAGCCGACGGCGCCGTGCCGCACCGAAGCTTCGGCGGGTTCAGCCGACGGAACGGTGCCGCACCGATTTGCTTCGGCGGGTTCACCGACGGAACGCCCCAGAGAACAGCACCGCCCCCGCCGGATGGGGAAACGGCGGGGGCGGTGCTGGCCGGCCCGAAGGCCGGCGGCAGGACAGCCCGCCGAACGGAGGCGGCGGGCGTGCCGGGCTTGGGGTTCTAAGCGGCGGCGTTCTGCGGAGTGCGGATGGTGGCGAAGCCTTGTGCCCACAGCACAAGCTGGTCGGCCATCGGGGCCAGCGTTCCGGCATTCTGCTCGGTCGGCTTGAACTCGGAGAAGTTCTCGAAGTCGGTGAACAGCGAGAACATCACCTGGTTGCGGACCACGGCCACCTGCAGCTCGGCCAGCATATTGCGCAGGTGTTCGGCAGCGCGGACGCCGCCCATCGAGCCGTAGGAAACGATGCCGGCAGCCTTGTTGTTGAACTCGACGTTCAGGTAGGACAACGCGTTGGCCAGGGCGGACGAGACCGTGTGGTTGTATTCGTTGGCCACGAAAATGTAGCCGTCAAACTCGCTGATCTTGGCCGACCAGGCCTTGGTGTGGTCGGCCTGGTAGTTCTGGTACGCGGCCGGGTAGGCCTCGTCCAGCAGCGGCAGATTGAAGTCGGCGATGTCGACGACCTCAAAGGTGGCGTCCGTCCGAGCGGCCAGTTCGGCGGCGACCCAGTTGGCGACGGAGTCATTGACCCGGCCGGGGCGCGTGCTGCCGGTGATGATGGCGATCTTAGGGAGGCCGGCGGCGGCTTCGCTGCGAGCGGCCTCGGCCGGCTGGGCGACGGG
>NZ_JBNHGF010000509.1:0-1682 GCF_059091005.1 Arthrobacter sp. Y3223164 | reverse complement strand
CGGCCGATTCCACGGCCACCCGGCGGACCTGGACCGGGGCCAGCCCCAGCGTTTCGAGCTGCAGCCGGGCACCCTCGGCCACCGCCGCGCTGCCCTGTTGCAGGCCATGGTCGACGACGACGGCCCCCACCCGATAGGGACGGACACCGTTGCGGGCCGGCCGGTTGAAGAATTCCGCCGCGACGGCCAGGGCCAGCGAATCCGGTCCCCCGCTGCAGGCCACCAGCAACAGCTGCGGTTCGGCGCCCCCGGCGGTCGCTGCCGGCGGACCGAACTGTTCCAGCGCCTGGCGCAGCTGGTGCCGGGCGTCTGCCACCCGCGGATGCAACCGGGGCTTGCGCCGGTCCGCTGCAACACCGCTCATGCGCGGCTGAGGTCCATCCGGCTGACCCACAGGTCGGGGTGGTGGATCTCCTCTTCCGTGGGCAGGTTTTCGGGACGCTCCCACACCTGGTTAAAACCCTCCATGCCGATCTGCCGGGTCACCGCACGGACGAACTTGGCGCCGTCGGAGTACTGCCGGGCCTTGGCATCGAGGCCCATGAGTTTGCGGATCCAGTTTTCCAGCGCGCCGCGGCTCTTGCCGCGCGCGTTGAAACGTTGGCGGATGGTCTTGACCGTCGGGACCAGCGAGGAATCGACCGCGTCCATCACCACGTTGGCGTGGCCCTCCAGCAGGCTCATCACGGCGGTCAGGTGTGAGAAGACGGCCTTCTCCTCCGGCCCCTGGATCAGATCGAGGAGGGAACCCTTCAGCGCGGAACCCGGCCCTCCGCCGTCGTCCTTTCCGCTGTCCCTGGCCGCGGCGACGGCCGCCTTGACCGTCTGCTGCAGCCGCTCGCCGAGGGTGTCCGCCTTTTCCACCAGCGAGGACGACAGCCCGCCGATCTGCTCCATCATGTGGTCGCGCAGCCAGGGGGCCGCGGCAAACTGCACCCGGTGGGTCTGCTCGTGCAGGCACACCCAGAGGCGGAAGTCGGCGGGCACCACATTCAGTTCCCGCTCCACGGTCACGATGTTCGGCGCCACCAGCATCAGCCGCCCGGCGGCCGGGCCCCCGGGCAACAGGGAGCAGAAGGGGTCGTACTGGCCCAGCACCTTGCTGGAGAGGAAGGAGAGGATGGCGCCCATCTGGGTGCCGGTGAGCACGCTGCCCACGGCCGTGGTGGCGTTCTTGAGCTGATCCGGGCGCTTTTCGGCGAGCGCGGCGATAGCCGGGGCCAGCATGACCTCGAAACTGCGGGCGTTTGCCCTGGACCAAGCGGCGCGGTCCACGATCAGCACATCGGAGTCGCGCAGGTCGCGGGCGGCCTCCAACCCGGTGATGCGGTGCACGTGGTCCACCGACTCTTCCGCCAGCCGGCGCATCTCGGCCACGGCGGCGCGCATTTCCGCGGCCTTCATCCGGGGGCCGGCGGGGGTCAGCGTGGCTGCCGTGGACGCGGCCAGTTCCCAGTTGACCAACCGCGGGGCGGGGCCTGGGGTGGCGCCGGATTCACTGGGGGTCGGTGCGCTACTGTCCATGCGTCCCATCAGATCACATCAGCGGCGAGCCGGTCACTACCGGCGGGCATCGATTGAAGCGGCTCGGCGGCCGGGGCTCAGCAGCCAAGGTCGGCGGAAGAGTAGCCGGCGGCCGGGGCTCAGCAGCCAAGGTCGGCGGAAGAGTAGCCGGCGGCCGC
>NZ_JBNHGF010000508.1:0-1683 GCF_059091005.1 Arthrobacter sp. Y3223164 | reverse complement strand
GGCGTCGCGCGCGGCGTGCCGGAGGCGGTGTTGCGGGGCACTCCGGATCCGCAGCACGAGGGCCTGCGGCTGCCCGGCAACGCGCATTTCACCTTCCCGGGCTGCGAGGGCGATTCGCTGTTGTTCCTGCTGGATCTGGCCGGCGTGGAGTCCTCCACCGGGTCGGCCTGCACCGCGGGAGTGCCCCGGCCGTCGCACGTCCTGCTGGCCATGGGGCTGAGCGAAGAAGAAGCCCGCGGGGCCCAGCGCTTCACGCTCGGGCATACAACTACCGAGTCAGACGTTGACTCACTGGTGGCGGCGCTGCCGGAGGCATACGCGCGGGCCAGGAAGGCCGGGATGGCCGGCCACGTCTCCAGCATCCAGACCGCGGGCACGCAGTTCGGCTGAGGCCTCGGCGGACCGGGCAGGTGCGGTGGGGTGCACGGAACGTGGCGGCCGCGGGGACACGACAACGAATCAGTAGGGAAACGAATTCATGAAGGTACTGGCAGCGATGAGCGGCGGCGTGGACTCCGCCGTGGCGGCGGCACGGGCGGTGGAGGCCGGCCACGACGTGGTGGGCGTGCACCTGGCCCTGAGCCGGATGCCCGGCACCCTGCGCACCGGCAGCCGGGGCTGCTGCACCATCGAGGATTCGCGTGACGCCTGGCGTGCCTGCGACATTCTGGGCATCCCGTACTACGTCTGGGATTTCTCCGAGCGGTTCAAGGAAGACGTGGTGGACGATTTCATCGCCGAATACGCCGCCGGCCGGACGCCGAACCCCTGCATGCGCTGCAACGAGCGGATCAAGTTCGCCGCGTTGCTGGAGAAGGCTCTGGCGCTGGGGTTCGACGCGGTGTGTACCGGCCACTACGCCAAGGTCATCGAGGACGAGCACGGCAACCGCGAACTGCACCGCGCCGCCGACTGGGCCAAGGACCAGTCCTACGTGCTGGGCGTGCTGACCCACGAGCAGCTCAAACACTCGATGTTCCCGCTGGCCGAAACGCCGTCCAAGGCCGAGGTCCGCGCCGAGGCGGCGGCGCGCGGGCTCTCCGTGGCGAACAAACCGGACAGCCATGACATCTGCTTCATTTCCGACGGCGACACCCGCGGCTGGCTGGCCGAAAAGATCGAGATGGAATCGGGATCCATCGTTGACCAGGACGGCCAGGTGGTCGGCGAACACGAGGGCGCCAATGCGTTCACCGTCGGCCAGCGCCGCGGACTGAAGCTGGGCCGGCCCGCCCCGGACGGCAAGCCGCGGTTCGTGCTGGAGATCCGGCCCAAGGAGAACAAGGTGGTGGTGGGACCCGAGGACCTGCTGGCCGTCGACCAGATGCGCGGCATCAAGGTTTCCTGGGCGGGCCTGCCGTTGCCCGAGGTCGAGGCGCACACCGAGTTCGACTGCATGGTGCAGGTCCGCGCGCACGGCGACCCGGTGGCGGCGCGGGCGCAGGCGGAGGTTGGCGAGGATGGCCGGCAGCAGTTGGTCGTGACCCTCATCGAACCGATGCGCGGCGTGGCCCCGGGCCAGACCATGGTGCTCTACCAAGGAACCAGGGTGCTGGGCCAGGCAACCATCGATTCGGCGCGTTCGCTGAGCTGGGACCCGGCCAACGTTTCCTAGATGAAGGGCCCGCCCGGCGCGGGACCCCTTCGTCCGGGCCGCGCCGGCGGCGGTCGTCCTTTCGGGCC
>NZ_JBNHGF010000507.1:0-1696 GCF_059091005.1 Arthrobacter sp. Y3223164 | reverse complement strand
GGTGATCGCGCTGCCGGCGACCGTCGTGCTGACCGTGCTGCCGTTCGTGTTCATCGGCGGGTGGCACCTGCTGCCGCCCGTTGCCGGGGTGGCCCTCGGCGTGCTGCTGACCGGCCTGGGCCTGTCCAGCGTGGTCTCGGCCCGTTACACCTACAACGTGCCGCTGCCGGGGGAGAGCCCGTTCAAGACCCCGCCCGGCTCGACCGCCCGGATGATGCTGGTCCAGCTGGGCGGGCTCGGCGTGCTGGTGCTGCTCTCGCTGCCGGAACTGGTGCTGGCGCTGATCGGTGTCTTCACCGGCGACGCGTTGTGGGGCTGGCTGGCGCTGGCGGTCGGCCTCGTGCTCGGCGCGGTCCTGCTGGTGGTCGGCATCGAGCTGGGCGGCCGCTGGTATGACCGCCGGACGCCGGAACTCCTCCAGGCCGTGGCCAAAAACAAATAGCGCGCCGGCACAGCTGCGGCGGCGGGCGACGACGACGGGGGAGCCGGGCTCCGCCGTCGTCGTTCCTGTTTCAGGGGTTAAGATGGGTGGCATGAGTCTTCCTCCGGATCCTTTCGAAAACGACCCCCGCGCGCCGCAGACCCCGGGCGGGTCCACCGCGACGATCGAGCGTGAAGAACTCCGCGAAGAGCTTGAGCCCGGCGACCGCGAACGCTTTGCGCACTACGTCCGCAAGGAAAAGATCATGGAGTCGGCGCTGTCCGGCGAACCGGTGATCGCCCTGTGCGGCAAGGTGTGGGTGCCCGGCCGCGACCCGAA
Source organism: Arthrobacter sp. Y3223164 (assembly GCF_059091005.1). Lineage (NCBI taxonomy): Bacteria > Bacillati > Actinomycetota > Actinomycetes > Micrococcales > Micrococcaceae > Arthrobacter > Arthrobacter sp. Y3223164. The sequence continues at coordinate 936 of NZ_JBNHGF010000507.1, read as the reverse complement.
CAAGTTCCCGGTATGCCCGGACTGCAAGGCCATCTACGAGGGCCTGCGCCCCGGCGGCGACGATTCCGGCAAGAAGAAGTAGTAACCTTCCCCACCCCACGAGCGCGGGCGCGTCCGGTGCCCGCCGCGCTTCCCCCTGCCTGCCAAGAAAGTCAGCCCTGGTTTTTTGATGCCCGAATCCACCGCCATCCGCGCGCCCGGCGCCATGTCTGCTGCCTACCGGCCGCTGACCATCGGCCTGCTGACGGTGATCACGCTGGCGGCGTTCGAGGCCGTGGCGGTGGCGACGGCGATGCCGGTGGTGGCGGCCGACCTGGAGGGCAAGTCCGCCTACGGGCTGGCGTTCTCCATGTTCCTGACCGCTTCGCTGCTGGCCAGCGTGGTGGCCGGAGTCTGGTGCGACGCGAAGGGCCCGCGCCCGGCCCTCGCCGCGGGGCTGGTGCTGATGGTCGCCGGGCTGGTCCTGTCCGGGGTGGCCGGGGAGTTCTGGATCTTCACCGCGGGCCGCGCCGTGGCCGGGCTGGGCGGCGGGTTCGCAATCGTGGCCGTCTACGTGATCATCGGACAGGTCTATCCGCAGCGGCTGCAGCCGGTGGTCTTTGGCTGGCTGGCGGCGGCCTGGGTGGTGCCGTCGCTGGTGGGGCCGCTGGCCGCCGGCGTCGTCGCCCAGTACCTTTCCTGGCGCCTGGTGTTCTACGGCGTGGCGCCGATCTTCCTGCTGGCCGTGCTGGTCATCTGGCCGCAGACCGGCAGCGTGGGAGCCCCGGAGAACCCGACCACGGACAAGCGCGGCGGGCGCCTGCAGGCGATGCGGGGCCTGCTGCTGGCCGGCGGTGTGTTCCTGGCCCAGTGGGCCCTGTTCGAGGCGGTCGCCGGCGGGTCCGCCGGGAAGCTGGTGCTGATGTACGCGCTGGCGGCCGGCGGCGTGGTGCTGGC
>NZ_JBNHGF010000506.1:0-1699 GCF_059091005.1 Arthrobacter sp. Y3223164 | reverse complement strand
GTGAGGGAATCCGCCGTGCCCATCCGCGCGGCCAGCACGCGCACCCGTTCGGGCAGCTGCCCAAGGTTTCCGTCGGCTGCCACCAGCCGGGCTGCCTCCACCTGGCCGCGGGCAACCAGCTTGGCGACGACGGAGCCCAGCACCGTCGTCGTCCCCAGCAGCTCCTCGCGCTGCTGAGCCTTCAGGGCCAGCAGAACGCAGACCGTCGTGATGATCTGCCGATCGGCCTTGGTCAGGGTCCGGCCGGGGCCGATGGCCAGGAAGCCGTCGATCCGCCGTCCGACGAGGATCGGATACTCGACGACGGGAGCGCCGTGCAGCCAGAAGGTAGCGGCGGAATGGGTGCCGGCAACGTTGAGTCGCGTGGTTTCCAGTCTGAGGTGCGGCAGCAACGGCAGCGCACTGGCCGGCCACACGGTGGCCTCCGTCCCGGCGTCCGCGGGCAGGTAGGCCGCCCAGCCACCCAGCGCCTGGGCCAGCCCCTGCACGACCGACGGCAGGGCATCCGGACGCATCGTCGCCCGGGCCAAAGCGGTCTGCGTTCCCAGGTTCGCTATCAGGTCGGCCTGGTCGCTCCGCGAGGCCAATTCCCAAAACATCCGCGAGACGTCCAGGAACGGAACGCCGTCGGGGACCACCAACAACTCCACGCCCTCGGCGGAGCAGGCCCGGACCAGCTCCGGCGGCACGCTGTCCAGCCCCTCCCCCAGCCCCAGGCCAAGGGCGGCGACCCCTTTGGCTGCCAGCCGCCGCACGTACCCGTCCACGGCGGCGGCACTTCCGCTGAGCGGGATGCCGGTGGTCAGCAGCAGCTCGCCGCCCTCCAGGTAGGCACCCGGGTCCGCCAGCTCGGACACATGGACACCGGAAAGCTGGATCCCCGGCACCGGTCCGGGAACCGCGGGCCTGAGCGAATCTCCGAGTTCATGGCTGAGCTGCGCAAGGGAAACCATGGACTGATTATCCAACACCACCGGGGGCATTTGGGCAGAACATCCGATGACCCCGTGCCCACCGCGCGTTTAGCGTTGCCCTATGACCGATGTGCTCACTTCCGCGGCCGGCGCGGCCGCCGCCACGCTCCCCCAGTCCCGCCACCTGGCGACCGCCATCCCCGGCCCCCGTTCCCAGGCGTTGCACCGGGACCGGCTTGCCCACGTCAGCGACGGCTTCGGCATCGTCCTGCCGGTCTTCGTCGAGAAGGCGGACGGCGGCATCCTGCAGGATGTGGACGGAAACCGCCTGATCGACTTCGCCTCCGGCATCGCCGTGACCAGCATCGGCGCCAGCCATCCCCGGGTCCGCGAGCGGGTGGCCGCGCAGCTGGAGAGGTTCACCCACACCTGCTTCATGGTCACCGAGTACCAGTCCTTCACCGAGGTGGCCAAGTGGCTCAACGAGCACACCCCGGGCGATTTCGAGAAGCGCACCGCGCTGTTCTCCACCGGTGCCGAGGCCGTGGAAAACGCGGTCAAGATCGCGCGTTCGGCCACCGGCCGCAGCAGGGTGCTGGTCTTTGACGAGGCGTACCACGGCCGCTCCCTGCTGACCATGGCGATGACCGCCAAGGAGAACCCGTACCGGCTGCACTTTGGGCCCTTCCCGGCAGAGATCGTCCGGGCCGCCTCGGCCAATCCCCTGCGCCCGGCGGCACAGCACGACGGCGGGGTCCCCGCCTCGGCCGCGGACGTCACCGCGG
>NZ_JBNHGF010000505.1:0-1702 GCF_059091005.1 Arthrobacter sp. Y3223164 | reverse complement strand
TGGCCGCCGCGCAGGCCGCCGAGGAAGCCGCGCGCCAGGCCGAGCTGATCCGCACCGCCATCATCACCGCCGGCATCATCCTGCTGGTGATCATCGCCCTGCTGGTCTACGCCCGCTGGTCCCGCCGCCAGAACCGCGAGCCGGTGGACCTGGGCGAGCTGCAGGATTTCCAGCCCGAGATCGAGGCGCCGCAGGACCTGCAGCTTCCCGCGAAGCCCATCATCGTTCCGGAGCCGATCCCCGTGGTCACCGGCCCGAACACCACCGCACTGGAGCTCGCCGGCCCGCCGGAGCTGTCCGACGAGCAGAAGGAAATGAACCGCAAGCGGGCGGAAATCGACGCCCTGGCCGCCCAGGAACCGGACAAGACCGCCGACTTCCTGCGCTCCCTGATGGATGACAAGCAGAACGCATGAGCGAGTTACTGACCACGTTGACCGGCACCCAGAAGGTGGCGGTGGTGCTGATGCAGATGGAACAGGCGCGGGCCGCCGAGGTCATGAAGCGCTTCAGCGAGGCCGAGGCGGAGCTGATCACGGCCGAGCTCGTGAGCATGGGCCGCGTGGATCCCGAGACCGCCGAGGAGGCGTTCAAGGAATTCCACGACATGACGGTCAAGGGCCGGCGCCGGCCCCGCGGCGGCAGGGAGTTCGCCGCCGGGCTGCTGGCCGCCTCCTTCGGCGCGGAGAAGGCCGCCGGAGTGCTCGACCGGCTGGCCACCTCCATGGCCGGGAAACCGTTCGAGTTCCTGGATGACGCCGACCCCACTCAGCTGATCACGCTGCTGAACGGCGAGATCCCGCAGACCATCGCGCTGGTGCTCGCGCATGTGCGCCCGGAGCTGGCATCCACGGTAATCGCCGGGCTGGAGGATTCGGTGCGGCCGGAGGTGGCGCAGTGCATCGCCACCATGGGCACCGCCACCCCCGAAGCCGTGTCGATCGTGGCGGACACGCTCAAGGTGAGGGCCGGCGCCGTCGTGCCCCGCCAGCAGGTGGAGGTGGTGGGCGGCGTCGGGCCGCTGGTGGACATTATCAACCGCGCCGACGTCGCCACCGAACGCGCGTTGCTGGAGGCCCTGGAGGAACGCGATCCGGAGCTGGCGGAGGAAGTCCGCTCCCGGATGCTCACCTTCGAAGACATCACCAAGCTCGAACCGCGCGACGTGCAGCAGGTGCTGCGCGGCATCGAGATCGCGGTGCTCGCGGTGGCCATGAAGGGCGCCAGCGAACCGGTCACCGAGCTGATCCGCAAGAACGTCTCCGAGCGCAACCGCGACATCCTCGACGACGAGATCAAGGCCATCGGCCCGCTGCGCATGTCCCAGATCGAGGAGGCCCGCGCGGACATCGTCCGCTCGATCCGCGAGCTCGAGGCCAGCGGCATCATCACCGTCCAGCGCGGGGCGGAGGAGGACGAATATGTCTACTGACGCCGCGTTCTCCAGGATGAGTTTCCCCGAGCTGAACACCGGTACCGGGGCCTTCGCCAAGCTGCGCTACACCGAACTGCGCAGCGACGACTCGCAGGACAAGGCGCTCGAACAGGCCAGGGTCCGGGGCCACGCCGCCGGCTACACCGCCGGCATGCGCGAAGGCGCCGAGCTGATGCGCGAACGCCAGCTCGCGATGGAGCAGGACCACGCCGCCGCGATGGCGGACGCCCGCACCCGCCTGCAGCATGCAGTGGCAGCGCTCGGCGC
>NZ_JBNHGF010000504.1:0-1703 GCF_059091005.1 Arthrobacter sp. Y3223164 | reverse complement strand
CCGGTCCGCGGACCGGTGCACGGCGCCCGCATCATGGCCTGACCGCCCGGCCCCGCCCCTGGAACGCGGCGGCGGCGCGTCCGCCTCCACCAACGCAACAGAAAGCAGCATCCTTGGTCCACCTGCTCGGCGCAGAAAACGTCAGCGTCTCCTTTGCCACCCGCACCATCCTGGACTCGGTGTCCCTCGGCCTGAACGAAGGGGACCGGATCGGCATGGTGGGGCGCAATGGCGACGGCAAGTCCACCCTGATGCGGCTGCTGGCGCACCGCGCCACGCCCGACGACGGCCGGGTCACCAAGCGCGGCGACGTCAACGTGGGCTACCTGGACCAGCAGGACGTGCTGGACGGAGACCTGCCGGTCGGCGTGGCGATCGTCGGCGAAGCGGCCGAGTACGAGTGGGCCTCCAACCCGCAGATCCGCGAAATCATGAACGGCCTCGTCGGCGACGTCGACTGGCACGCGACGGTGTCGTCCTTGTCCGGCGGGCAGCGCCGCCGGGTCGCCCTCGCCAAGCTGCTGATCGAGCCCCATGACGTGATCATGCTCGACGAGCCGACCAACCACCTCGACGTCGAGGGGGTCGCCTGGCTGGCCCGCCACCTGCAGACGCGGTGGCGCCCCACCGAGGGGGCCTTCCTGGTGGTCACCCACGACCGCTGGTTCCTGGACGAAGTGTGTACCCGGACCTGGGAGGTCCACGACGGCACCGTCGACCCGTTCGACGGCGGGTACGCCGCCTACGTGCTGGCCCGTGCGGAACGCGACCGGACGGCTGCCGTCGTCGAAGGCAAGCGGCAGCAGCTGGTGAAAAAGGAGCTTGCCTGGCTGCGCCGCGGTGCTCCCGCCAGGACCGCGAAGCCGAAGTTCCGGATTGAAGCGGCCAACGAGCTGATCGCCGACGTGCCCGAGCCCCGGGACGCGGTGGCCCTGAACAAGATGGCCACCGCCCGGCTCGGCAAGGACGTGCTGGACCTGGAGCAGGTTTCCTACACCCCGCCGGCCCGGCCCACGGACGGCGACGGCGGGCCCGCCGCGCTGTTCGACAACATCACGCTGCGGCTGGCACCGGGGGAACGGCTCGGCCTGGTCGGCGTCAACGGGGCGGGCAAGACCACCCTGCTGCGGTTGCTGAACGGCGAGATCCAGCCCACGGCCGGCAAGGTCAAGCGCGGCAAGACGGTGCAGACGGCCATGCTCACGCAGGAAGTCCGCGAACTCGACGATGTCATGGACCTCCGAGTGGTGGAGGTGATTCAGCGCGAACGCCAGGTCTTCAACATCGGCGGACGCGAGGTTTCCGCCAGCCAGCTGGTGGAACAGCTCGGCTTTTCCAAGGAGAAGCAGTGGACGCCGGTGCGCGACCTGTCCGGCGGGGAGCGGCGGCGGCTGCAGCTGCTGCGGCTGCTGGTCGGGGAACCGAACGTGCTGATGCTGGACGAGCCCACCAACGACCTGGATACGGACACGCTGGCGGCCGTGGAGGATGTGCTCGACGGCTGGCCGGGCACGCTCGTGGTCGTCTCGCACGACCGCTACCTACTGGAACGGGTGACCGACCATCAGGTGGCGCTGCTGGGCGACGGCAAGCTCCGCGGGCTGCCCGGGGGAGTGGACCAGTACCTTGAGCTCCGCGAAGCGGCGCTCGCCGGCCGGCCCGCGCCGTCCCCATCCGAACATCACACGTCATAAATAAAGTCA
>NZ_JBNHGF010000503.1:0-1705 GCF_059091005.1 Arthrobacter sp. Y3223164 | reverse complement strand
CGGTTCCCGGCCGCCGCTTCCGCCGCCGCCTTGCCTTCCGCCGGACCGCACCTCCACGATGGGCTGGGACTGGGTCGGATGGACGACGGCGGAGGCCGACACCGGGCGCGGCAAGCCGTCGGGCTCCGGTTCGGCGGGGGCCGGCACGGCTGCCGTGGGAGCAGGCTGGTCGGCCCGGGACAGCTGTTCGAAGACCTGGCGGATGTAGAGGGCTTCTTCCCCGTCGCGGTCCGCGACATAGACCACCCGCGTGTCGCCGAGGGGCCGCGCGAGCCGGGCGCGGACGCCGGGCGTCGATTCCACAGCGCGCGACGGGCCGTCCCGGTGGGTCAGCCAGTGCACCGTGCCGTGCGTTTCGATGACGGAGGCGGTTCCCTTGGGATTCGGCACGGCGGAGGCCAGGTGCTTTGACACGTCGAGCGGGCGGCTGCGGCGGCTCGTGGATGCCGAGCCCAGCGTGATCTCAAGCCGGCGGGCCGCGTCCGCGGAATCGAGGGAGTCCAGGATCCAGAGTTCGCCGGCGGACTCGAAGACCACGCGCGTGCCGTCCGTCGCGGCATGGCGGACGTAGAAACCGTCGTGGTCGGTGTGCCGGCGCAGGCCTGTTCCGTCCGGCCCCACCGAATACAGGTTGCCGTAACCTTCGTGATCGCTCAGGAACGCGATCCGGTTGCCGATCCACATCGGGTCTGCCAGGTTGCCGTCGAGTTCGGCCGCCAGGCGCCCGAACTCGCCGCCGCCGTCCCGGTCGATCCACAGTTTGCCGGCCGTTCCGCCGCGGTACCGCTTCCACCACGCCGGTTCGCGCGAGAGCACGCTGCCGACCACGACCGGACGCTCGTCGCCGAGTTCCGGCCCGAACGCGATTGAGTCGACGGGCCCATAGGGCAGGACCCGGGCGTCCGAACCGTCCAGCGGCACAGCGTAGGCCCAGGTGTGACGTGATTCTTCGCGTTCGAAGGAACTCGTCACCAGGGCGTGGCCCGCCGGTGTGAATCCTTTTACCTTCGTGCTGGCGTGCCCCCAGTAGGTCAGTTGGCGGAATCCCCCGCCGTCGACCGACGCCGTGACGGCCTCGGGGGCGCTGGCCTGCACCACGCTCCAGGCCAGGTGCTGCCCGTCCGGCGAGAACCTCGGATTCCGGGCCGGCAGTTGCAGCGACGAGACACGCCACGCCCGGCCGCCGGCAAGGGGGGCGACCCACACGTCGTCCTCAGCGACGAACGTGACCAGATCGCCGTGCACGTGCGGGTAGCGGAAGTAGCTCGATGAAGTCATGCCTCGATCTTAGTCACGGCCTGTGCTGGCCCCGGGGTCATCCGAGCGGCGGGGCGCCTCGCGGACTGACTGGATCAGCCAGCCGGCGTCCCGCCTCACCATCTCAAGGTGGACCCGTTGCACGCTGGGTTCGGCGCGTCGTCCCAGCACGCTGCCGTCGGCGGCCACCTGCCGGTACGCCGACGTGCTGACGGTTGCGGCCACCCATTCCTGTGGCCCTCCGCCTGGTGGCGCTGGATCAGCCGTTACCTCCTCCACCGTGGTTTCGAAGCCGTCGAGCCAACTGCCGGAGCCTGCCAGTGCTGCGATGATGCCTTGGTCCGTGTCCATGACGGCCGTGCCGGGCATATTGACGCGGTTGAGCAGCGTTGCGTCGCGCGTCCTGACGGCCTCGGTGCGCAACCAGGCCAGGGCCGGCACGGCCGCC
>NZ_JBNHGF010000502.1:0-1708 GCF_059091005.1 Arthrobacter sp. Y3223164 | reverse complement strand
GTGTGCTATTACTTTCTGGGGGAGTGGTGTGGACTCGGGGGCGGCGGGCGCCGCCGTCGCTGCCTCTGGCCATCTGCACGGCAACATTGCACATTCGCTGTGCGGGCCGCCATAGGCAGCTGCGGGCCGGGAACCGTAATCTCGCTGTAGAGCTCGGCGTCCCGTGGCCCGGCCTGTCCGCCGGTCCCCCGCGAAGCTGCCGCTGCGATGCGAGTGTGCGGATCCTCCGGGCTGTCCGCTGCATTCCCACCCTCAACGTGAAAGGCACATCATGACCACTCAGACGACCCAGCCCCAGTTCCGGCTGGAGCAGAAGCGCGACGTCTCGGCCGGTTTCCCCGGCCCGAAGTCCGCGGAACTGGCCGCCCGCCGCAGCGCCGTGGTTGCCGGCGGCGTCGCCTCCGGCGTTCCGGTCTACGTGGCCGACGCCGACGGCGGCATCATCACCGACGTGGACGGCAACTCGTTCATCGACCTGGGCTCCGGCATCGCCGTGACCAGTGTCGGCGCCTCCGACCCCGCCGTCGTCGCCGCGGTGCAGGAGCAGGTCGCCAAGTTCACCCACACGTGCTTCATGGTCAGCCCCTACGAGGGCTACATCGCCGTCGCCGAAAAACTGGCCGAGCTGACCCCGGGCGACCACGAGAAGCGTTCCGTGCTGTTCAACTCCGGGGCGGAAGCCGTGGAGAACGCCGTGAAGGTGGCCCGCATTGCCACCGGCCGCACCGCCGTCGTCGCCTTTGACCACGCCTACCACGGCCGCACCAACCTGACGATGGGCCTGACCGCCAAGGCGACCCCGTACAAGTCCAGCCCGGCCGGCAGCTTCGGCCCCTTCGCGCCGGAGATCTACCGGGTGCCGATGAGCTACCCGTACCGCGAGGAAGCCGACATCAAGGGCGAGGACGCGGCACGCCGCGCCATCACGATGATCGAGAAGCAGATCGGCGCCGAGAACGTGGCCGCAATCCTGATCGAGCCGATCCAGGGCGAGGGCGGCTTCATTGTCCCGGCCGAAGGCTTCCTCCCCGCGCTGGCCCAGTGGGCCAAGGACAACGGCGTGGTGTTCATCGCGGACGAGGTCCAGTCCGGGTTCGCGCGCACCGGTGCCTGGTTCGCTTCGGAGCACGACGGCGTGGTGCCCGACATCATCACGATGGCCAAGGGCATCGCCGGCGGCATGCCGCTGTCCGCCATTACCGGCCGCGCCGAGCTGATGGACGCCGTGCACCCGGGCGGACTGGGCGGTACCTACGGCGGCAACCCGGTGGCTTGCGCCGCCGCGCTGGCTGCCATCGACACCATGCAGACCCAGGACCTTAACGCCCGGGCCCGCCACATCGAAGAGCAGGTCATGGGCCGGCTGCGGAAGCTGGCCGAGGAAGTCGACATCATCGGCGACCTGCGCGGCCGCGGCGCCATGCTGGCCATGGAGTTCGTCAAGCCGGGCACCGGCGCGACCACCAAGGAGCCGAACGCCGAGGCCACCAAGGAAATCGCGGCCGCCTGCCTGCAGGAAGGCGTCATCATCCTCACCTGCGGCACCTACGGCAACGTGGTGCGCCTGCTCCCGCCGCTGGTCATCGGCGACGAGCTGCTGGCCGACGCCCTGGACGTGCTGGAGGCAGCCATCCGCAAGGCGGCGGCGGCCTAGTACGGGCAGCGTCCGAACGGGCGGCTGCCGGATCCCTCGCCAGCGAGGGTTTCC
>NZ_JBNHGF010000501.1:0-1708 GCF_059091005.1 Arthrobacter sp. Y3223164 | reverse complement strand
GCCGCCGGTTCGGCCGCCGGACCGGGGTCGGCACCCGAGGCGGCCGCGGCGGTGAAAAGGTGCGGCAGCAGGCGGGGGGCGGCGAAGCCGAGCGCACCGCACAGAATCAGGAGACCCAACAGCCAGACCACGAGCGAAAAACGACCGATCCGCAGTGCCGCGTCCTCAGTCATCGGTGCCGACATGTTGTGCTGTTCTCCTTTGTATGTCCCCATGAGGTTACCCACACCGCGGATCCGCTTCACACTCGGTGCCCCGCAGAAGCCCGACGCTAGACTTGGAGCATCCCCGAAGCCATTCTTCCTTGGAGATTTGTGTGAGCCTGAAGCAGCTTGACCGTGTTCCCATCCGCCGCGCGTTGATCTCGGTGTACGACAAGACCGGGCTGGAGGAGCTGGCGGAAGGGCTGCGCAGCGCCGGGGTCGGCATCGTTTCCACCGGTTCGACGGCCAAGAAGATCGCCGCCGCAGGCATCCCGGTCACCGAGGTTTCCGAGATCACCGGTTTCCCCGAGTGCCTGGACGGCCGGGTCAAGACGCTGCACCCGCGCATTCACGCCGGCATTCTGGCAGACCGCCGCCTCGATGACCACGTCCGGCAGCTCACCGACCTCGAGATCGAGCCCTTCGACCTCGTGGTGGTCAACCTCTACCCGTTCGTGCAGACCGTGCGGTCCGGCGCCAGCCAGGACGAGGTCGTGGAGCAGATCGACATCGGCGGCCCTTCGATGGTGCGGGCCGCGGCGAAGAATCATCCGTCCGTGGCGGTCGTGGTGGATCCCGCCGCGTACGCGGACGTGGTGGAGGCGGCGAGTTCCGGCGGGTTCGACCTGAAGACCCGCCGCCGGCTGGCGTCCTTGGCCTTCGCCCACACCGCCGCTTATGACACCGCCGTGGCCAAGTGGACCGCCGAGCAGTTCGGCGACGACGCCGAGGCCGTCGAGGCGGCACCGGCGTTCCCGCCGTACGCCGGCCTGGCACTGGAGCGCTCGGAGTCGCTGCGCTACGGTGAGAACCCGCACCAGGCCGCCGCGCTGTATGCGGAGACCGGCGCCGAGCCGGGCATCGCGCAGGCCGAACAGTTGCACGGTAAGGCGATGAGCTTCAACAACTACGTCGACGCCGACGCCGCCGTGCGCGCGGCCTTCGACTTCGCCGAGCCGGCCGTCGCGGTGGTCAAGCACGCCAACCCCTGCGGCATCGCCGTCGCGTCCCCGGGCGCCGCCGATCCCATTGCGGATGCGCATGCGAAGGCCCACGCGACCGACCCCGTGTCCGCATTCGGCGGCGTCATCGCCGCAAACCGAACGGTGACCGCGGGCATGGCCAATACCGTCAAGGACATCTTCACCGAGGTGGTCGTCGCCCCGAGCTTCGAGCCGGAGGCCGTCGAGATCCTGTCGAAGAAGAAGAACATCCGGCTGCTGGTCCTGCCGGACGGCTTTGCCCGGGACACGGTCGAGTACAAGCAGGTCTCCGGCGGCATGCTGCTGCAGGCCTCCGACCGGATCGACGCCGACGGCGACGACCCTGCCAACTGGACGCTGGCCGCCGGCGAGGCCGCCGACGAGGCGACCTTGGCGGATCTGGCCTTCGCGTGGCGCGCTGTCCGGGCCGCGAAGTCCAACGCCATCCTGGTCGCGGCCAACCGCGCCGCGGTGGGCATCGGCATGGGCCAGGTCAACCGGCTGGATTCCTGCCGCCTGGCC
>NZ_JBNHGF010000500.1:0-1713 GCF_059091005.1 Arthrobacter sp. Y3223164 | reverse complement strand
GGCTCGGCCGGGCGGACGAGGCCCGCTCCGAGTTCGCCGCCGCCGCCGCGCTGGCGAAGAATGATCGCGAACGGGAGGTCCTCGAACGCCGGGCCGTCACCGGCTGACCCGGTCCGGCCACGCCACTCAGCCGGCGAGCGTGTGGACGCTGCCCGTGAAGTGCAGCCGGTGGCTGCGCTCCCCCCAGCCGGTGAACTCGGAAGCTTCCCAGGACCCGTCGCGTTCCGTGTCATGGATCCTGACGGCCACGGTGGCGGGCAGGAAGACCGGAGCGGCAAAGTCGATGCGCCAGCTGAAGGGTTCGCTGGCCGTGGCTTCCACGCTGGTCAGGACTCGTGAGGCCAGGTACATCCCGTGGGCGATGGACCGCTTGAGCCCCAGCATCTTCGCGGACACCGCGCTCAGGTGGATCGGGTTGAAGTCGCCGGACACCCCGGCGTACTCGCGCCCGGCCTCCGGCCCGAGCCGCCAGCGGGCCGTCGGCTGCGGCGGCGTGAAATCGGCGCGCTCCGGGCGGGCTGCCTTGTCCAGGCCGGGCAAGTAGACCGCCTTGGCCAGGTAGTCCGAGACACCTTCCCACACGGCCTCGCCGTCGGCCTCGATCCGGGTGTGCAGTTCGACCTGCGTGCCCGCGTGGTGGCCGCGGAGGCCCTCGGCCCAGGCCGTGACGGCCAGGGGCTCGGTGAAGTGGACCGGCCGCAAGTGCCGCACCCGATTGGCCAGATGGACCATGCCGAGCAGCGGCAGCGGAAAGTCCGGCCGCGTCATCACGCTCATCGCCACGGGGAACGCGACCGAGTGCAGGAACACGGAGGGCAGGGTGTCCCGCACGGTGCCGTGGACCAACTGCTGGAATCCGCTGATCCGCTCGGGGGTGATCTGAACTCCGTGCAGGGTATGCCGCGCCGCCGGGACCTGCTCGGCGTGCTGTCCCACGCCCAGCTTGTGCCGCGCGGCCGTCGACGCCGCCGTCAGGTAGAGGCGCGAGAGCGTGGGCATCTCCCCCAGGATGACTTCGTTCATGCGCCGACCATGCTTTGCCCGCAGACCCGCAGGGTTTGGCCGTTGATGCCGCCCGCAGCATCGCTGGCCAAGAAGGAGACGGCCTCGGCGACATCGCGTGGCTGTCCGCCCTGTTGCAGCGAGGAGAGCCGGCGTGCCACTTCCCGGGTCAGGAACGGCATCCGGGCGGTCATGTCCGTCTCGATGAAGCCCGGTGCCACGGCGTTGATGCTGCCGCCGGCCTCGGCGAACCCGGCAGCCGAGGCCCGGACCATGCCGATGATTCCCGCCTTCGACGCGGCGTAATTGGTTTGCCCGCGGTTGCCCGCAATGCCGCTGGTTGAGGCCAGCGAAACCACGCGCGGCCGCCCGCGGAACGCGCCCGAGGCCAGGAGCTGCCCGTTCATCGTCAGCTGCGACGTGAGGTTGACGGCGATCACGGAGTCCCATTTGGCCTGGTCCATGTTGGCCAACAGTTTGTCGCGGGTGATGCCGGCGTTGTGGACCACGATGTCCAGCCCGTGGTGCCGCTCCACGGCATGGGCGGCGATCTTCGCGCCGGCATCGGCCGCGGTGATGTCCAACTGCAGGGCCGTGCCGCCCACCCGGTTCGCGACCTGCGCCAGCTGTTCCCCCGCCGCGGGGACATCGACGACGACGAGTTGTGCGCCGTCGCGGTGCAGGGTCTCGGCGATGGCAGCGCCGATGCCG
>NZ_JBNHGF010000499.1:0-1720 GCF_059091005.1 Arthrobacter sp. Y3223164 | reverse complement strand
AGCGCAGGCGCCGGTCCCGCAGGACTGGGTCTCCCCCACCCCGCGCTCGTGCACGCGCATGCTGATGTGCCCGGCGCCGTCGGCGACGAGGGGCTCCGCCGGCACGACAAACTCAACATTCGTTCCGTTCTCCGGGACCGGGTCTACCGCCGGCGCGTGGAACAACTCGGTGGCGGCCAGTTCTTCGAGCCCGGCGAGGGCGACCACTGTGTGCGGGTTCCCCAGACTCACCGACAGTGCCGGCCGCGGCACCTGGAGGCCGCCTGCGGTGACCGTCGAATCCATCGCCCTGGCGGCAGCCTCCGCCGGATAGATGAACTCCCACGGCCCCATGTCCACGGCGTAGCCGTTGGCGGACCGGCTGACCGTTTTGGTTCCCGCCCGGGTCCCGATGGTCAGCGACTCACCGGCCGGCAGCTGGACGAGTCCTTCGGCGAGCAGAAAATGCACGAAGACGCGGACCCCGTTGCCGCACATTTCCGAGGTCGAGCCGTCGGCGTTGTAGTAGTCCATGAACCACTCGGCCTCCGGCGCGCTCTCCAGCAGCTCGCGGCCCTCGGGCAGGTGCCGGGACCGGACCGCACGGATGAGCCCGTCGGCGCCGATGCCGAGGTGGCGGTGGCAGAGGCCGGCGACCGCCTCGGCCCCGAGGCGCTTGGCCCCGTCGGGATCGGCAATGAGCACAAAGTCGTTGCCGGTGCCGTGTCCCTTGGCAAAGGGCAGCCCGGCAAGGGCCGACAGATGATCAGGCATGGGGTTGTTCACGGCTCAAGCTTAGCGATGAGCGCTGCCGCCTTGTCCGCCGCCAGCGGATCCTCCCAGTCCAGCCAGTGAATCCTCGGATCGGCGCGGAACCAGGTCAGCTGGCGCCTGGCGAACTTGCGGGTGGCGGCGATGGTGTCCTCGGCGGCCTCGTCCCGGGTCCATTCACCGTCGACCACCTTCAGGAACTGGGCGTAGCCGAGCGCGCGCGAGGCAGTCCGGCCTTGGCGCAGGCCCTGCCGGTCCAGTGCCGCGACTTCCTCCAGCAGCCCGCGTTCCACCATCGTATGGACGCGGCCGGCCAGGCGGTGCTTGAGCCGCTCGCGGTCCACCCGGAGGCCGATCTGAACGGTCGGGCGGACATACTCCCGCTCCGGCATGTAGGAGCTGAACGGACGCCCGGTCAGTTGCCGCACTTCCAGCGCCCGGATAACCCGGCGGGCGTCGGCCAGCCGCCCGGCGGACACCGGGTCGACCTGCCGCAACCGCTCCCGCATCGCTGCGAGGCCGAGGCTTTCCAGCTCCTCTTCGAGGCCGCGGCGCAGGGCCGGATCGGTACCCGGAAACTCGATCGCATCCAGGGCGGCCCGTACATACAGTCCGGAACCACCGACGAGGATGGCCCGGCGCCCCCGCCCGTGCACGGCGTCGATCGCTTCCCTGGCCTGGTGTTGGTAGGCAGAGACACTCGCCTCTTCCGTCACGTCGAGGATGTCCAGCAGGTGGTGCTCGATTCCTTGCCGCTCGGCCGGATCGATTTTGGCCGTGCCGATGTCCATGCCGCGGTAAAACTGCATGGCGTCGGCGTTGATCACTTCCCCGCCCAGCCGCCGGGCCAGCGCGACGGCGAGATCCGATTTTCCGGAGCCGGTGGGACCGACGACGGCGATGACCGCCGGGCCGCGCGGCGCTTGGGGGTGGACCGGCATCGCCGTCAGGCGGTTCGGCCCGGCAGCGC
>NZ_JBNHGF010000498.1:0-1723 GCF_059091005.1 Arthrobacter sp. Y3223164 | reverse complement strand
CGAGGCCGGCGTCCGCCTGCTGAGCGCGGCCGAAAGCAGCGAGCGGGTCCGGATTGCCGGCACGCTCGGCGCCGTCCACCAGCCGCACTGTGCCCGGATCCATCCGGCCAAGCTGGTGCGCGGCCTGGCGGAAAGGGTGGGAGCCCTGGGCGTGCGCATCTACGAGGACACCACCGTCACCGAAATCAGCCCCCGGCTGGCGCGGACGGAGAGGGGTGATGTCCGGGCCGAGTACATTCTGCGGGCGACGGAGGGCTTCACCGCGAACCTGAAGGGCTCGCACCGCGAATGGCTCCCGATGAATTCGTCGATGATCGCCACCGAGCCCCTCGGAGACGACGTCTGGGCGGCGATTGGGTGGAATGAGTTCGACACCGTGGGCGACATGGCGCACGCCTACATGTACGCCCAGCGCACGGCCGATAACCGGATTGCGCTCGGCGGGCGCGGCGTGCCCTACCGGTTTGGCTCCAAGACGGACACGGACGGGGCCACCCAGCCCGAGACGATCCAGAACCTTGCCGCGATCCTGCACGACATGTTCCCGGCCACCCGCGGCGCACGGATCGACCACGCCTGGGCCGGTGTGCTGGGCGTGCCGCGCGACTGGAAGGCCACCGTCGGCCTGGACCGGGAGACCGGCATCGGCTGGGCCGGCGGGTATGTCGGCACCGGCGTGACCGCAACGAACCTGGCCGGCCGCACGCTGCGGGACCTGGTGCTGGACACGGAGAGCGAACTGACCACCATGCCGTGGGTGAATCGCCGGGTGCGCACCTGGGAAGTGGAACCTTTGCGCTGGATTGCCGTCCAGGCCATGTACGCGGCGTACTACGCCGCTGACAAGTCGGAAAACTCCGGCCGCACCTCAACCTCCCCGATCGCCAAGGCCGCAGACCTCATCTCCGGCCGCGCCTGAAGTACTCCACGACACCGTCCGCAAGACGTACATCACCCTGGACGGGGTCGGCGGCCGGTAGCCGCTCAGCCGCCGAGTCCGCCCTTGGGCAGGGTCAGGTCGTCGTTCTTTGCCAGTTCCTCGACATTGACGTCCTTGAACGTGATCACGCGCACGGATTTCACGAACCGGGCGGAACGGTAGACGTCCCAGACCCACGCGTCCTGCAGGGTCAGGTCGAAGTAGATCTCGCCGTCGGCAGAGCGCGCCTGCAGGTCCACGTGGTTGGCCAGATAGAAGCGGCGCTCGGTTTCCACGACGTAGCTGAACAGGCCGGCGACATCGCGGTACTCCCGGTAGAGCTGCAGCTCCATGTCGGTCTCGTAGTTCTCAAGGTCTTCGGCGCTCATGTATCCATCCTGCCCCAGATTGCCCCGCGGCGTTTACTCCGCGAGTTCGACGGCGGGCATCAGCGGTTCCTCGGGGGTCAGCCGCCAACTTCGGCGGTGCAGCTCCGAGGGACCGATGCCCAGCAAGGCGGCGCGGTGCGCGGCGGTGGCGTAGCCCTTGTTGATGTCCCAGGCGTAGTCCGGATAGTCCGCGGCGTAGCCGGTCATCATCGCGTCGCGCTCCACCTTCGCCAGCACGCTGGCCGCGGCCACGCTGAGGCACTGCAGGTCCGCCTTGATCCTGGTCCGGACCGGCGCGTCGCAGCCGGGCTGCGCGACGTCGTCGAAGAGCGACGGCTCCCCCGCCGACAGCCAGTCGTGGTTGCCGTCGAGGATCACGATGTCCGGGCGCGCGGTGGCCAGCACCTGGCCCCAG
>NZ_JBNHGF010000497.1:0-1725 GCF_059091005.1 Arthrobacter sp. Y3223164 | reverse complement strand
CGTGGCCAGCCCGCTGCGGCGCGCCGCGGAGTCCGGTCGCTCGCCCGACGCCGCACTCCCGCGCTAGCCGGTATTCCGCAATCCCGCGGCGATGCCGTTCACGGTGATCAGCATGGCCCGCTGCAGTGCCTCGTCCGGCTCCGACGTCCGGATGCGGCGCAGCAATTCCACCTGCATGTACGAAATTGGGTCCAAGTACTGGTCTCGGATGTGCAGCGAGCGCTGGAGCACCGGCTGGTTATCGAGCAGTTCGTTCTCGCCGGTCAGCTTCCGGATCTCGGCCACGGTCAGCTCGAACTCGGCGCGGATGTCGTCGAACAGGTGCCGCAACTGCTCGGGCACCAGCGTCGAGACGTAATGCGCCGCGATCTCCAGGTCGGTCTTGGCCAGCGTCATCTCCACGTTCGAGATGAAGGACTGGAAGTAGTGCCAGTTGCTGATCATCTCGCGCAGCTGCGGCTGCAGTCCGGCGGCCCGGGCGGCCCGCAATCCGCTGCCGACGCCGTACCAGCCGGGAACGATCTGCCGCGACTGGGTCCAGCCGAACACCCAGGTGATGGCCCGCAGCTTGCCCAGCCCCTGGCCGGCGGCCGGGCCCGCCTCGGGGTGGTCGGCCGGACGCGAACCGAACTTCACCTCGCTCAGCTGCTCCACCGGCGTCGACGTCCGGAAATACTCCGGCAGGTCCGGGTGCTCCACCAGCAGCCGGTAGCGCTCATAGGCCGCGCCGGAAATCGCTTCCATGGCCGCGTGGTAGCGGCCGCGTTCGGCTTCCGAGGTCCGCGGCTCCTGGTGCAGCGCGGACGCCTGCAGCACCGCCGCAAGCGCCAACTCCAGGTTTTCCCGGGCCAGCTCCGGCAGGGTGTACTTGTCGGAAATGACTTCGCCTTGCTCGGTGAACTTGATCTCGCCGGCGAGCGCGCCGTTCGGTTGGGCAAGGATCGCGTCGTAGGTGGGCCCGCCGCCGCGGCCGACCGACCCGCCGCGGCCATGGAAGAAGCGCAGCCGCACCCCGTGCCGGGCGGCCACGTCGCGCAGCACCAGCTGGGCCTTGTGGATTTCCCACTGGCTGGTGGCCACGCCGGCTTCCATGTTGGAGTCCGAGTAGCCGAACATGACCTCCTGCAGGTCGCCGCGCAGCCGCACGATCCGGCGGTACTGCGGATCCGAGAGCAGGTCGTCCAAGATCTTCCCGCCGCTGCGCAGCGCCTCCACGCTTTCCAGCAGCGGCGCGAAGCCGATCAGCGCCTTAGGCTCGGAGCCGTCCAGCGCCAGCAGTCCCGCCTCGCGCGCCAACACCGCGGCGGCGAGCACGTCGTCGGCGCCGCGTGCCCGGGACACGATGTACGTCTCCACCGCGTCCGGACCATACTGGCGCAGTGCCTCGGCGATCGCGCCGAACACCTCCAGGGTGCGTGCGCGCTTCTTTTTCAACAACGACGGCGATGCCAGCGGTCCGGGCTCGAGCAGCAGCGAGGAAAGCAGCTGCTGCCGCGGTCCGCGGGCCAGCTCGAGGTAGCCGGACGGCACAGCAGCGTCGGCCGCAGCATCGATGCCGCCGACGGCTGTCACCACACCCGCCGAAACAGCCGCGCCACCCCCAGCTGTCGCCACATCCCCCGGAACAGCCGCGCCACTCCCAGCTGTCGCCACATCCGCCGGAACAGCAGCCGTCCCGCCCGAACCGGCCACTCGGCCCGCCGCAGCACCCGGGGCCGCGGTCAC
>NZ_JBNHGF010000496.1:0-1728 GCF_059091005.1 Arthrobacter sp. Y3223164 | reverse complement strand
AGGCCCGCAGCACCGCCGCCTCCAGCTCCGCCTCGCCGGCCAGGCCGTGCGGGCGCACCAGTTTGTCCTGCCCGACGTAGTAAAAGGCGGCCTTGACGCGGTCCAATTCGATGCCGCGCAGGCGTGCCCACGCCAGCCGATAGACGGCCAGCTGCACCGACTTCACCGACAATTGCCGGCCCGTCGGCGCGGTTCCGGTCTTCCAGTCGATCAGGTCCCAGCTGCCGTCGGCGTCGCGGAACACGGCGTCGATGCGCCCGCGCACCACGACGCCGCCGACGCGGGTCTCGACGGGCACTTCGATGGCTGCCGGGACCCGGTTGGCCCATTCGGATGCCCTGAAGTTCTCGACCAGTCCGGCCAGCTCATAGGCCTCGTCGACGAAGGCGTCGGCCGCGTCCGGGTAGGCCTCGAGATCGAACATCCCCGTGGTGCCGAAGTATTCCTCGATCCAGCTGTGGAAGGCGGTACCCTTTCTGGCGGCCATGCCCGGCTTCCGGGGCACCGGGCGCCGCAGGCGCCGCGTGACTTCGTCCGGGTCGTCGGCCAGGTCCACCAGCAGCGACGCGGAGATGTGCGCCGGCAGCTCCACCTCGCCGGCGGTCGGTGCGGCATTGTGGCGTTCCAACAGCAGCCTGGCCTCATGGGCCCAGGTCGAGTCCGCGGCCGGCTGCCGGTCCTGTGCCAGCGACTCCAGCACGGCCTGCGCGGCCTGTTCCATGGCCGCCCGGCGGCCCGGACGCTGCCGCTGCGGGACACCGCTGCGGTAGACCCGCGGCCCTTCCAACGGGTCGAAGGGCCACATGGCTGTTTCCACTTCGGCCCGAAACGGATTCTCCGGCCCGAGTTCCTCGTCCGCTACCCATCGCCGCACCTGCACTGCCGTGGGTTCGTCCTGTGACATTGCGTGCAGTTCGGCCAGGAAGGCCGACACGGCCGTGGGCTTGACCTTGCTGCCGGTCCAGCCCGCGGAACTGCAGACCAGCAGGTGCTTGGCCCGGGTGTAGGCGACGTAGGCCAGCCGGCGCTCTTCGTCTTCACCGTGTGCCTGGACTTCCGACTTGTAGTCCGCTTCCGCGTTCAGCCAGGACAACTGGTCCGGCTGGTCGGTATCCCACTGGGGAAGGTCGGACCGGTCTCCGCGCAGCGGCCAGGGCAGGGCGGCGTGGCCGCTGCTCCACCGGTTGTCCGAGGAGGAGGGGAAGGCGCCGTCGTTGAGCCCGGGGACGAAGACTGCGTCCCATTCGAGCCCCTTGGAAGCGTGCACGGTCAGCAGCTGCACGGCATCGTGCCGCACGTCCACCTGCGCCATGTCCAGGCCTCCCTCTTCGGCGGCAGCCGCTTCCAGCCACGCCAAAAAGGCCAGCAGGTCCACGCGCTGCGACGTCTGCATGAACGCTGCCGCCGCGTCGTGGAAAGCATCAAGGTTGCGCCGCGCCTGGTGGATGCTCTGCCCGGGTTTGGAGGCAACCTCGATGTCCAGCAGCATGGTGCGTTCCACCTCGCCCAGCAACAGCGTCAGGTCGTCGCCGACGAAGCTGCGCAGGTAGCGGACCTCTTCCGCGAGGCGCCCCAGACGCTCCAGCGCGACGGGTGTCAGCGACCGCCCGTGGCGCGAGGTCCAGCCCGGCTTGGGCAGCCGGTCCAGCGCCTCGACCAGGGACGCGGCCTCGGCCAGGTCCTGTTCGACGACGGCCTCCCCCGCGGCCTCGTCCCGGTCCAGCTCGG
>NZ_JBNHGF010000495.1:0-1729 GCF_059091005.1 Arthrobacter sp. Y3223164 | reverse complement strand
GCCCCGGCCGCCCGCGAACAGCGCCCCCGGACCTAGGCGCGCGCAGGCAGCGCAGGTTCGGCCAGCGGCCCCGGTGTGCGTATTTTCTACTGGAAATTAATCGAACCCGGCCCCATCCTTGAAGGACCCCAAAACGAGGGCCTCAATCGCAGGAGGCAAGGGCCATGAGCAATCAACCGGACAATTCGGGGATCAAGGCAAAGCACCGGGCCATGTGGGCACTCGGCGACTATCCCGCCGTCGCCACCGAGGTGATCCCGGCGCTGGGCACGGCACTCGTCGAGGCCAGCGGCATTGGGAAGGGCGACCGTGTCTTGGACATCGCGGCCGGTTCCGGCAACGCGGCCATCCCCGCGGCGCAGGCAGGGGCACAGGTTACCGCGGCGGACCTCACTCCGGAGCTGTTTGAGAAAGGGCGCCGGTTGGCCGAGGAGGCGGGGGTCTCCGTGGACTGGCAGGAGGCCGACGCCGAGAACCTTCCGTTCGGGGACGGTTCCTTCGATGCCGCGATCTCCTGCGTGGGGATCATGTTCGCTCCCAACCATCAGGCGAGTGCCGACGAACTCGTCCGCGTGCTGCGGCCCGGCGGCACGATCGCCCTCGCCAACTGGACTCCGGAAGGCTTCATCGGCCAGATGTTTGCGACCATGAGGCCTTACGCGCCCCCGCCGCCTCCGGGGGCGCAACCACCGCCGCTGTGGGGCCAACAGCAGCACGTGCAGGACCTGCTCGGGGATCGGGCCACCGACGTCGTCGCCCGGCGCGAAAAGCTGACGGTCGAAAGGTTCGCCACCGCCGGGGAGTTCCGCGACTTCTTCAAGGCCACCTACGGTCCCACGATCAACACCTACCGCTACATCGCGGACCAACCCGACCGGGTCCAAGCCCTCGATGAGGAACTCGAAGAACTGGCCAGCCGGCACGATCTCGGCGGCGGCCGGATGGAATGGGAGTATCTGTTGTTCACGGCCCGCAAGAAGTGATTGCGCTGGAAGCGGCCGGAAAGCGGGATCGGGCCCGAGGACCCGTTTCCGTCGCGGGATGCTGTTCGGAAACCGGTTCGGGTTACTAGACTAAGGCCATGGCTGCTGCATTGGTTCGTCCCCGGAATGGCAAGCTGATCGCCGGTGTCTGCGCCGCCCTGGCCGCCCGTTTCGGCCTGCCGAAAGTGCTGGTGCGTCTCGGGTTCGTGATCTTCGGACTGGTCGGTATCGGGGAACTCGTGTACATCGCGCTGTGGATCATGATCCCCAAGTCTCAGGTGTAGTCTTCGCGCCCCTGCCCCCGGCGCTTCCGGGGCCGGAGGTCCCTAATGCCTGCCGTTCAGGCACTGTCCGTTTGCACACTCATGCGCCCAATACGCTCCACTGATGCCGGCCGACGGCACGTCAGGGCTACTCGACGAGCTTGCCCGCTACCGAGTCGTCGACGCCGGCCTCGGCCAGGGACCGGAAGGAGTCCGGGGCAGGGGGCAGGGCCTCGAAGCTGACTCCCTCGGTCGGCGACCAGACGAAGTTGCCCTGCAGCGACGGATCCATCTCGGGAAAGTCCGCCCGGTTGTGGCAGCCCCGCGTCTCACGCCGCTCAAGGGCGCATTCGAGCGTGGCCCGGGCCGCGAGGAGCGAGCCCAGCAGGTCGTAGGCGTGCGCCAGGTCGTCGAACCCGGCGATGTCCGGGTGCGCGGTGACGTGCCGCGCGCGTTCTTCGAGGGCGGCAAGCCGTTGCAGGC
>NZ_JBNHGF010000494.1:0-1742 GCF_059091005.1 Arthrobacter sp. Y3223164 | reverse complement strand
GGCCACGTCCCTGGGCGGAACCGCCCTGCGGACGGCGCTCGGCATCGTCCGGACGGCGGCCGTCGCCGGGACGTTTTCCGCCGCGGGGGTTGTTCCGTCCGGAGCCGGAACGAGGCGGTTGTGTCATGGTGGATCCTTACCCGTGGAAACTACTGCAATGGTCTGCTGCTGCCGGAGGCCGGCAGCCTAGAGCGAAGCGTCGTCGTACTCGGACAGGTTTTCCAGTCCCGGCAGATGCGGGGCGATCTCCGGCAGTTCGCCGATGCTTCCTATCCCCAATCTTTCCAGAAAATAAGAGGTGGTCCGGTACAGGACGGCTCCGGTCTCCGGATCGGTGCCGGAATCCTCGATGAGGCCGCGCTGGGTGAGCGTGCGCACCACGGAATCAACATTGACCCCTCGGATCGCCGAAACCCGGGCCCGCGAGACCGGCTGCCGGTAGGCGATGACGGCCAGCGTCTCCAATGCGGCCTGGGTCAACCGGGCCGTCTGGCCTTCCAGCACGAAACGGGACACCAGCGGCGCGAAATCGCTGCGCGAGAAGATCCGCCAGCCGCCGGCGATGTGGCGCAACTCAAAGCCCCGCGGTTCCGCGGCGGGCCGCCCTTCGGAGGGGACTCCGCCGTCGTAATCGCGCTGCAGATCCAGCAGCAGCGCCTGGACGGTGCCCACCGGAAGAGCCAGCGCTGTGGCCAATTCCACATCGGTGGCCGGTTCGTCGATAACCATCAGGACCGCTTCCAACGCGGCCCGGGCACCGCCCGGCAACCGTTCCACATCGACCTCGGGCCCCGCCGTCTCCTCCTGCGGATCAGTCATCGCGTCCCTCCGTTGTGTCCGCGGCCGTGTCGGCGGCCGGGGCGTTGTCATATTCCTCGCTGAGGTTGGCGCCGGTCCATTCCGCGTCCGGCCCGGTCCAATGGACCGTCAGCTCGCCGAGCGGCGCAACCTGGTCGAAGGCGATGACGCCGTCGCGGAACATCTCCAACAGCGCCAGGAAGCGGGCAACCACCACCAGCGCGCCGTCCGCGTCGTCGGTGAGCGCCCGGAACGTCAGGGGCGGGCCCGCCTGCAGGCGCGCACCAAGGATCGCCGCCTGCTCCTTCACGCTGACCGGCGGCGCGTGCAGGTGCGAGAGCCCGACCTGGGTCGGCGCGGGCTCCTTGGGCTCCAGGGCTTTGGCCGCAAGGGCGGCAAAGTCCGCCAGGGGCGTGCGCCAGACAAGCTCGGGCAGCAGCGCGGCGAACTGCGGCTCCAGCGCGACCTGCCTCGGGAATCGTTCGGCCTCCCGGGCCAGGCGCTGGCCGAGCAGGGCCGCGATTTCCTTGAAGGCCTTGTACTGCAGCAGCCGGGCGAAGAGCAGGTCCCGGGCCTCGAGCAGGGCGATGTCCTCGTCGTCCTCCACCTCGCCGGTGGGCAGCAGCCGGGCGGCCTTGAGGTCCAGCAGGGTCGCCGCGATGACGAGGAACTCGCTGGCTTCGTCCAGGGCCTTGTCGTTGCCGTCGGCCTGGAGGCGGCGGATGTAGGAGATGAACTCGTCCGTGACGCGGGCAAGCGCCACTTCGGTGATGTCCAGTTCGTGCTTGGAAATCAGTCCCAGCAACAAATCAAAAGGTCCGCTGAAGTTGTCCAGCGTGACGGCGAAGCCTGCCGGCTTCCGGTCGCCCTCCTGGTCCGGGACGTCGGGCACGGTGTCCTGCCCTGCCGGGAGGCCGCCTGCCGGCACCGTCCCCGCCGGCGCC
>NZ_JBNHGF010000493.1:0-1744 GCF_059091005.1 Arthrobacter sp. Y3223164 | reverse complement strand
GCCACCGAGCCGGCCTCGCCCGCGGCCCCGGCGCGCACCTGCTCCAGGGGAATGGCATCGGCCACCAGGTCGACGCGGACCTGGAGTTCCAACTCGTCCTCCAGGGCCGACGTGAACGTCAGCGCCTCGGCCAGCCGGCCGCCTTCCGCCGCCCGCGAGCGGTTCAGGGTGACCAGCGGATCGGCCCCGTCCTCGGCGGTCCGGATGAAGGAGAAGAAGTCGGCGCGCCCGGCCGAGCGCGACTGGGTGGAGATCCACTCCGGTTCCTGCCCGTTCACCGCCAGCAGGCACCGGGCCAGCACCCGGTCGTCCCCGCAGTAGACCCCTTGGGCCCCGGTACCCCGGATCTGCCCGTGGGGCTCGCTCCAGGCTTGGACGGGTGCCGCAAATACTCCCGTGAGATCGTGCAGGTAGGGCTGGCGGTAGACCATGGAATCATCTTGGCAGCATCGGCTGCGCGGGAACAATCTTCGGCAGGCCGGACACCGGCAGGCTGGACACCGGCCGGCCGGACACCGGCCGGATGGATTCAGGCGACGGTGCCGGAGGCGTCCCGCCCGCCGGGTGTCCAGGACAGGTGGATCAGGACCCCGTCCGTCGTCTCTTCGATCACCAAGCGCAGCTCGTCGCCGTAGAGCTCCCGGGGCCCGGAAGGGCCGCTTTCGCTTTGCTGGACCAGATCGACCAACGCGGCCGCCATCGCCCGCCCCCAGTCTTGGTGGTTCTTGCTGTTGGCGGTTGCGGTGGCGGTATAGGTGGCGTTCATTCTGCGCACGTCCTGACTGCACGTTTAGAACCTGCCGCACGACGCTGTGCCGCAGGTCCCATCAGAGTAGCCAGCACCAGTGACCCCGATCTACCTTTTCGCGTACATTACTCGTATGTGACGTCGGTCATACGCGGCAGGGGGGTCATGATGAGGGGCAGCGGTCCCGGGGGAGCGGACCGCGACGAAGCGGTCCGCAGGCTGCGGGAGGACATCCTGGCGGGCGGTTTGGAGCCGGGCTCCAGGGTGACCGTTGCCGGGCTCGCTGGCCGCATCGGTGCGGAGGAAGCCTTGGTGCGCGACGCCGTCGGCGATCTCACGCAAGAAGGCCTGATCGAGGCCACCGGGCACGAACACCGGATCGCCAATCCCGGTCCCCAGCAGGCCATCCAACTCCTGGATGTGATGGGCGTGGTGCTGGTAGCGCTGTTCGAGCGGGCAGCCCCGCGGCTGTCGCCTCAGGAGATCGACACCATGGCCACGATGGCGGACGACCTGCGGGCGGCGACCGACCGGGAGGACATCCTGGGCGCCTACCGCGCCGCCGGCAGCCTGGTAACCGTCATCCTGGGGGCGGCGGATCACCAGGAACTGAGGGCCGTGAACATGCACGTCCTCGACCGTTCGCTGGCCCGGTTGCACTTGTTCCAACACGCCCTCGCCTATCCTCTCTGGGCCGACGGCTGGCGCGAGACCGTGCAGTACCTCCAGCGGGGCCAGCATGAGGCGGCGGTGGAGCGGCTGCGCCAGACATTCTGGATCCTCGCCGAAGGGCTGGGCCAGGAGGGTTCCTAGCCCGCCTGCCGGGCAGCCGGGCCGCGACGGGATAAAGTGATTCCCGGCCGGTTTTGATCCCGGCCGCCCGCCCGGCCTTTCGACCCATGGACCACGCTTGCCCTCGCCCGCACAACTGACCGCCGACGCCCCACCGAGCCCGGATTCCCCACCGCCTCAGGGTGCCAGCCCCGCCCCGCGGCG
>NZ_JBNHGF010000492.1:0-1748 GCF_059091005.1 Arthrobacter sp. Y3223164 | reverse complement strand
CGGGGCCTCGGCGGCAGTCTCCTGCCCGCCCTGGCCGCGGTTGCGGCGCTTCTCGCTGCGCGACTGCCGTTCGGAGCGCTTCTCGATGCGAACCTGGTGGTGCTCGGTGGCCGCGGCGGGGCGGCGGTGTTCCACCGGCTCGTCGTGAGTGATCACGCCGCGGCCGGCGCAATGCTCGCACTGCTCGCCGAAGACTTCCAGCAGCCCGGTGCCCATGCGCTTGCGGGTCATCTGGACCAGGCCCAGCGAGGTCACCTCGGCCACCTGGTGCTTGGTCCGGTCGCGGCCCAGGCATTCCACCAGCCGGCGCAGCACCAGGTCGCGGTTGGACTCCAGCACCATGTCGATGAAGTCGATGACGATGATGCCGCCGATGTCGCGCAGCCGCAGCTGGCGGACCACCTCTTCGGCCGCTTCCAGGTTGTTCTTGGTGACGGTTTCTTCCAGGTTGCCGCCGGAGCCAGTGAACTTGCCGGTGTTGACGTCCACCACGGTCATGGCCTCGGTGCGGTCGATCACGAGGGAACCACCGGAGGGCAGGAAGACCTTCCGGTCCAGCGCCTTGTGGATCTGCTCGTCGATCCGCTGGGCGGCGAAAATGTCCGTCTCCGACGTCCACTTCTCCAACCGGTCCACCAGGTCGGGGGCCACATAGGTCACGTAGGCCTCGATCGTGTCCCAGGCTTCTTCGCCGGAGACGACCAGCTTGGAGAAGTCCTCGTTGAACACGTCGCGGACCACCTTGATGGTCAGGTCCGGCTCGGCGTAGAGCAGCTCCGGTGCCAGCGTCTTGGTGGACCCGGCACGCGATTCGATGCCCTCCCACTGCGCCCGCAGCCGGTTGATGTCGTTCATCAGCTCTTCTTCGCTGGCGCCCTCGGCCGCGGTGCGGACGATCACGCCGGCGCCGTCGGGAACATGTTCCTTCAGGATCTTCTTCAGCCGGTTGCGTTCCACGTCGGGCAGTTTCCGGGAAATGCCGGTCATGGAGCCGCCGGGCACGTAGACCAGGAAGCGGCCAGGCAGCGAAATCTGGCTGGTCAGGCGGGCGCCCTTGTGGCCCACCGGGTCCTTGGTGACCTGCACCAGGACCGAGTCGCCGGACTTGAGCGCGAGTTCGATCCGGCGCGGCTGCCCGTCGAGGTGTGCGGCGTCCCAGTTGACCTCGCCGGCGTAGAGCACGGCGTTGCGGCCGCGGCCGATGTCGATGAAGGCCGCCTCCATGCTGGGCAGCACGTTCTGTACCTTGCCCACGTAGACGTTGCCGATCAACGAGTCCTGCTGGGTCTTGGACACGAAGTGCTCGGCCAGCACGCCGTCTTCGAGCACGCCGATCTGGATCCTGTCGTCGCGCTGGCGGACCACCATCTGGCGGTCGACGGATTCGCGGCGGGCCAGGAACTCGGCCTCGGTGATGACCTGGCGGCGGCGGCCCGTCTCGCGCGATTCGCGGCGGCGCTGCTTCTTGGCCTCCAGCCGGGTGGACCCCTTGACCGACGCCACCTTGTTGCTGGGGGCGGTCTCGGTGATCGGCCGCGGTGCCCGGACCCGGGTGACCGTGTTGGGCGGGTCGTCGTCGGCCCCGCCGGTGAGTTCAAGATCGGCATCCCCGCGGCGGCGACGGCGGCGGCGGCGCGAGGTCACGCCGTCCTTCTCCCCTGCGGCACCCTCGTCGGCGGCTTCGGCGGCCTCGTCGCTGTCTTCGGTGCTGCCGGCCTCGTCGCTGCCGGTTTCGGCCTCGGAGCGGT
>NZ_JBNHGF010000491.1:0-1763 GCF_059091005.1 Arthrobacter sp. Y3223164 | reverse complement strand
CTCCAGCGCCTTGGCGCCGGCCGATCCGGGCTCCGCCCGCAGGGCGACCATGTTCAGGAACGGGATTTCACGCAGGCTGACGCCGCGTTCGCCGGCCACGGCGCCCTGGCTGATTGCCTCGGTCAGGTGCGCCAGCGGGCTGCGGCGCAGTGCTTCGATGTTGGTCAAGACCTGTTCAGCCATCACGACGGCTCCCTTCGGGGTCGTAGAGTACGGGTTCTGCGATGACGACGTCCACCAGCTGCCCGTTGAGGGGTGCCTGCAGCGTCTCGCCGATGCGGTTGCGGCCGTTTTTGATCAGGGCCAAGCCGAAACTGCGGCCCAGCGCGGCGCTGTGGTAACTGGAGGTCACGTGCCCCTCCATCGGCACCGGCGCCTCGGCCGGCGCGATCCGCGTGCCCTGGTTGACCAGCTGTGCGCCCTCCGGCAGGCGGAACGACTTGTCCACCGGCAGGACCCCGACCAGCTGCTTGCGGTCCTCGCGCAGGTTGTCGGCGCGGGTGTAGGAGCGCTTGCCCACGAAGTCCTTGGCCTTGGAGACCACCCAGTCCATCCCGGCGTCCTGCGGGGTGACCGTGCCGTCCGTGTCCTGGCCGACGATGATGAAGCCCTTCTCGGCGCGCAGCACGTGCATGGTCTCGGTGCCGTACGGGGTGATGTTGAACTCCGCGCCGGCCTCGGCCACGTCTTGCCAGACCTTCAGGCCGTACCAGGAGGACACGTTGATCTCGAACGCCAGCTCGCCGGAGAACGAGATCCGGCAGATGCGGGCCGGGATGCCGGAGGCCAGCGTGGTCTCCCGGAACGCCATGAAGGGGAAGGCGTCGTTGTCCAGGTCCAGCTCGGGCGCCAGCTTGGCGATGACCGCGCGTGACTTCGGGCCCACGACGGCGACGGTGGTGTACTGCTCGGTGACCGAGTTGCACACGACGTCCAGCTCCGGCCATTCGGTCTGCAACCACTCCTCCAGCCAGTCCAGCACCTTGGCGGCACCGCCGGTGGTGGTCGTCATGAAGTAGCGGTCCTCGTCCAGGCGCAGCGTCACGCCGTCGTCGAAGATCATCCCGTCCGGGGTGCACATCAGCCCGTAGCGGCCGAGGCCGGGCTTCAGTTTCTTGAACGCGTTGGTGTACATCCGGTTCAGGAATTCGCCGGCGTCCTTGCCGCGGATCTCGATCTTGCCCAGGGTGGTCGCGTCCATGAAGCCGACGGATTCGCGGACGGCAGCGCATTCGCGCAGCACCGCGGCGTCCATGTCCTCGCCCGGCTGCGGGAAGTACCAGGGCCGCTTCCACTGCCCGACGTCCTCGAACAGCGCGCCGTGGGCGACGTGCCAGGGGTGGATCGAGGTTAGCCGCGCCGGGTCGAAGAGCTCCCCGCGCTGCCGGCCCGCCAGTGCGGCGAATGCCACCGGCGTGTAGGGGGCGCGGTAGGCGGTGGTGCCGATGCTGCCGACGTCCGGGTTGTTTAGCGCCGCGGCGATGACGCCGATGGCGTTGACGCCGGAGGTCTTGCCCTGGTCGTTGGCGGTGCTGATCGATGTGTACCGCTTCACATGCTCCACGCTGCGCATTCCGGCCCCGGTCGAACGCAGCACGTCGGCGACCGTCTGGTCGCGTTGGAAGTCCACGAAGTGGTTCTTCCAGCCGGCGGCCTCGCCGTCGAGGGCGGGAACCAGCCACAGCGGCCGGATCGGGGAGACGGTTTCGGCGGCGGCCGCGGGGACCTGCGGGTCCACGCCGAAGCCGGCACGGGTGGCCGCT
>NZ_JBNHGF010000490.1:0-1778 GCF_059091005.1 Arthrobacter sp. Y3223164 | reverse complement strand
GCCGGCGGGCCGGCGCGCCCGCGGCGGCCAGTGCGGCATCGCCGACGAATTCGCCCTTGTCCGCCTTGACCGCGAACCCGAGGCCCGCCTCCTCCGGCGTGTGCTCGGTGGTCATGTCGGTGCCCCAGAGCCGGTAGCCCTTTTCCAGCCGCAGGCTGTTGAACGCGGCCCGGCCGGCGGCGACGATCCCGTACTCCTGCCCGGCGTCGAACAGCGCGTCCCAGAGCCTGAGCCCCTGGTCGGCCGTGGTGTACAGCTCCCAGCCCAGCTCGCCCACATAGGAGAGCCGCATCGCGGTGACGGAGAGGCCGACAATGCGCACCCGGGCCGTGCGGAAGTACTTGAGCGAGTCGTTGCTGAAGTCGTCGCTGCTGACCTTGGCCATCACGCCGCGCGCAAAGGGCCCCCAGAGCCCGATGCAGCAGGTGCCGGCGGTGATGTCCTCGACCCGGACCCACTGGGCCGGGTCGGCCTGCGCTTGCGCGGCCGCCTCGCCGCGCAGGTACTCGTAGTCGGCGTTGTTGTTGATGCCGGCCTGGAACCGCTCCGGCGCCAGCCGCGCCACCGTGATGTCGCTGCGGATGCCGCCGCCGGAATCCAGCAACAGGCAGTAAGTCACCGCCCCGGGTTTCTTGTTGAGCTGCCCGGTGCCCAGCCGCTGCAGCAGGGCCAGGGCGCCCGGCCCGGACACCTCCACCCGCTTCAGCGGCGTCATGTCGTACATGGCGACGGCGGTGCGCGTCTTCCACGCTTCGGCCGCGGCGATGGGGGAGTGGTAGCGGGCGGCCCAGGCGTCGCGCTCCGGTTCCCGCCAGTCCTGCGGCAGCGTCGCCAGCAGGGCCGCGTTGGCCTCGTACCAGTGCGGGCGCTCCCAGCCGCCGGACTCCAGGAAGACCGCGCCGAGCTCTTGCTGGCGGCCGAAGAAGGGGCTGGTGCGCAGGTTCCGCGGGGATTCGCGCGGTTGCAGCGGGTGCAGCACGTCGTAGATCTCCACGAAGTTCTGCTGCGACGTCTCGCTGATGTATTCCGGGGCCAGCTGCACGTCTTCGAACCGGCGCACATCGCCTTCGTGCAGGTCCGTCTGCGACCGCCCGTCCACCAGCAGCTCTGCAACCGCCTTGGCCACTCCCGCCGAATGGGTGACCCACACGGCTTCGGCCAGGTAAAAACCGGCGACGTCCGGGGACTCCCCGATCACCGGGGCGCCGTCGGGGGTGAAGGAAAAAACGCCGTTGAAGCCGTCGGTGATGCCCGCGCCGCGGAGGGCTGGCAGCAGCCGCTGGCTTTCCCGCCAGGACGGTTCGAAGTCCGCCGGCGTGAAGCCCAGCCGCGAGGGCATGCGGTCGTCGGAGACGTCCGCCGGCGCGACAGCCGGAAGCCCGTCCAGGTCCACCGGCATGGGCCGGTGCGCGTAGGAACCGATGCCCAGCCGGTCGCCGTGCTCGCGGAAGTACAGGTCCGCGTCCTGGTGGCGCAGGATCGGCAGCCGGGCGCCGTTGGGCAGTTCGTTCCGGCCGGCCAGCGCCGGCAGCGCCGAGGTCTTGACGTACTGGTGCGCCAGCGGAAGCAGCGGCACCGTCATGCCGACCATGGCGCCGATCTTCGGCCCCCAGAACCCGGCACAGCAGACCACGACGTCGGCGGGCACCCTCCCGGTGTCGGTCTCCACCGCGGTGACCCGCCCGCCGTCGTGCTCAATGCCCGTCACGGTGGTGGAACCGCGGAACTCGACGCCGGCGGCGGAGGCGCGGGCGATTAGCAGCCGGACGGCGCGGGCC
>NZ_JBNHGF010000489.1:0-1785 GCF_059091005.1 Arthrobacter sp. Y3223164 | reverse complement strand
AGCCGTCGTGGCCGGCGGCGGCCACGGCCCGGAGCTGCGCCTGGTCCTGCAGGTGCGGGACGGGCTGGGGCGCGAGGAGTTGGGCGCCCTGGCGGGACGGATCCAACAGCGGCTCCAGTCCCGGCAAGAGTTTGCCGAGCGGGTTGATTCGCTGGAGCTGAAGTTCACCCGCTGAACCCCGCCGGCGAACGCCGCAACCAGAAGCGCAAAGACAAAGGACGACGCCGGTGCGTGGCACCGGCGTCGTCCTTGTTCAGTTCTGGGAGCCCGGGCCGGTCAGTTGACCGGACCCGTGAACTTCTCGCCCGGGCCCTTGCCCGGATCGTCCTGGATGACCGATGCTTCGCGGAAGGCGAGCTGCAGGGACCGGAGGCCATCGCGCAACGGGCCGGCATGCTGGCTGCCGATTTCCGGCGCGGCAGCGGTGACGAACCCCGCCAAGGCGGTGATCAGCTTGCGGGCTTCGTCCAGGTCCTTGAGCTCTTCGGCGTCGTCTCCGGCGGCCAGGCCGCACTTAACCGCGGCGGCGCTCATCAGATGGACTGCCGCGGTGGTGATGACTTCCACGGCCGGTACTTCGGCGATGTCGCGCATCTGGCCCAGGACTTCCTGTTCCTGGCTGGAGGCAGGACCGGCGTCGGGCGCGAAGCTGTGGCGGTGGCCGTCGGTCTGCGGATTGTTATCTGAGCTGCTCATACTGGTAAGCTTGTCACAGACCAATTGGATCCCGTTACTTATGTGCCTCACAGCACGTGCGGAGCAGGATCCGATCTGCAAGCGGAGTCCTCTCCCACCCGTCGGTATGGCTAGCCAGAGCTGCCGGGTCCAGGTCGGCAGGCTGTAGCCGGAAACCCTCGCGTGAGGTGCCCGGGCCAGCCGGTGGAACCCTAGCTTGTTTCCGCCTGCCGCCACTTCGAGGCCTTCGATTGCGTTTGCAATGGGGGGCCTTCTTTCATTGCAAGCGGCAGCCGATATTAGTGACAGGAGCCACACATTAGCGAGCCAAGAATCAATGATCGTATCCGCGTTCCCGAGGTGCGGTTAGTCGGACCGAACGGCGAACAGGTTGGGATCGTCCGTATTGAGGATGCCCTGCGCCTGGCCACGGAATCGGATCTTGACCTGGTTGAGGTCGCACCGCAGGCAAAGCCTCCGGTGTGCAAGCTTATGGATTTTGGCAAGTACAAGTACGAGGCTGCGGTCAAGGCCCGTGAGGCGCGCAAGAACCAGACGAACACTGTGCTCAAGGAGATCCGGTTCCGCCTGAAGATCGACAAGCACGACTACGAGACCAAGCGCGGCCACGCGCTGCGGTTCCTCGCAGCCGGCGACAAGGTCAAGGCCATGATCCAGTTCCGCGGCCGCGAACAGCAGCGCCCCGAAATGGGCATCCGCCTTCTGCAGAAGTTCGCCGAGGACGTCGCCGAGGTCGGCGTGATCGAATCGACTCCCCGCATTGACGGCCGCAACATGGTCATGGTGATCGGCCCGACCAAGAACAAGGCCGAAGCCAAGGCGGAAGCCCGCAGGGCCGCGCAGAAGGCCGACGCGAAGGCAACGAACGAGGCCAAGAAGCAGAAGGTGGACACCTCCGCCGACCAGGACCCGCTGACGCAGAGCCTGGGCGACCTTATGCCGGAAGGCCTTGCCGCAATGGCAAACCAGCCGGAGGAAACCGCCGAAGCACCTGCGCCGGCCGATGCCTCGCCTGCGGTTGAGGTTGAGGTTGTGCCCGAGGCCGAGCCCGCGGAGCAGCCGGAAGCCGAGGCTGCGGCCGCGGCCGAG
>NZ_JBNHGF010000488.1:0-1794 GCF_059091005.1 Arthrobacter sp. Y3223164 | reverse complement strand
GGTCCGGCGGCTTGCGTCGCGGGGCCTTGCCGCCGTGCCGGGCGGACCAGCCGGGCTTTAGACGGCGGCGGCAGCAGCGGCGTCGGCCGTCTTCTTCCGGTGGATGGCCAGGAAGGAGGAAATCCTGCGGACCGCCTCCTCGATATCCTCCACCGACGGCAGGATCACGAACCGGAAGTGATCCGGCGTGGGCCAGTGGAAGGCGCTGCCGTGCGAAACCAGGATTTTCTCCTCCTCAAGCAGGTCCAGGACAAACTTTTCGTCGTCCTCGAACGGATACACGGCAGGATCCAGCTTGGGGAACAGGTACATCGCCCCGGCCGCGGGCACACAGCTAACGCCCGGGATCTGGTTGAGCAGCCGGCAGGCCAAGTCGCGCTGTTCGTGCAGCCGGCCCCCGGGCTTCACCAGGTCCCCGATGGACTGGTAGCCGCCCAGCGAGGTCTGGATGGCGTGCTGCGCCGGGACGTTCGAGCACAGCCGGAGCGAGGCCAGCAGTTCCAGTGATTCGCGGTAGGCCGCGGTCTCGGCGCGCGGCCCGCTGATGGCCACCCAGCCGGCGCGGTAGCCGGGCATCCGGTACGCCTTGGAGAGCCCGCTGAACGTCAGCACCGGCAGGTCCGGGGCCACCGAGGCGGTGTGGACGTGCACGGCGCCGTCGTAGGTGATCTTCTCGTAAATTTCGTCCGAGAACAGCACCAGATCGTGCTTGCGAGCCAGGGCCGCGAACTGTTCCAGCACGTGCCGCGGGTAGACGGCGCCGGTGGGGTTGTTCGGGTTGATCAGCACGATCGCCCGTGTCCGGTCGGTGATTTTGGCTTCGACGTCCGCCATGTCCGGCCACCAGTGGTTGTCCTCGTCGCAGAGGTAGTGCACGGCCTTGCCGCCGGAGAGGGTGACCGACGCGGTCCACAGGGGGTAGTCGGGCGCGGGGATCAGCACCTCGTCGCCGTTTTCGAGGAACGCTTGCAGCGTCATGGAGATCAGCTCGGACACCCCGTTGCCGATGAAGATGTCCTCAACGCCGATCTGCATCAGGCCCTTGGTCTGGTAGTACTGCGAAATGGCCGTGCGGGCGGAAAAGATGCCCTTCGAATCGCTGTAGCCTTGGGCGCCGCGCAGGTGGTGGATCATGTCCACCACAATCGACTCCGGCGCCTCCAACCCGAACGGTGCCGGATCGCCGAGGTTCATCCGCAGGATGCGGTGGCCCTCCGCCTCCATCTTCTTGGCCGCGTGCAAAATCGGGCCGCGAAGTTCGTACCGGACGTTCTGGAGTTTGCTGGAATGTTGCATGGGACGCATGCCCTATTTTTTCACAGAGTGCATCGGGCGTTCATGTGGGCTTCACCACTGCGCGGGTCTGGTGCCCAGAGCTGCATCGGCCTACCGTGGTTACGCTCCCATAGCGGCACCGGCACGCGGTGCCGGTGCCGTGCGCCCCGAACCGGAAAAACGGAGGAAAGCCAATGGCTCTCACGCACATCAATCCAGCGGGCATGTTCCGCAGTCCGGCCTTTTCCCAAGGCGTGCTCGTGGACGGCCCGGGCCGGCTGCTGATCGTCGGCGGCCAGAACGGGATCAACGCGGACGGCGAGATGGTCAGTGACGATCTTGCCGGCCAGACCAGGCAGGCGATGCGCAACGTGCTCGCGGTCCTCGAGGAGGCCGGCGCGACGCAGCAGGACGTGGCCAAGCTGAACATCTACCTCGCTGCCGGGCAGGACGCGAACGCGGGGTACGCCGCGGCCGCGGAGGTGTGGGGGCCGGTGCCGACGGCAATCACCGTCCTGC
>NZ_JBNHGF010000487.1:0-1798 GCF_059091005.1 Arthrobacter sp. Y3223164 | reverse complement strand
TGCTCGGCGGGGGAGCCGGGCAGCACCTCGACCACCCGCAGCGCGTTCCGCTCGCCGGTCCGCATGATGTCCCGCGGGGACAACGGCAGCGGCGTACTCACCAGGCCGAGGTAGGCGCGCCTCACGCGCCCGTCGGCCAGCAGCGCGGAGATGATCCGGCGGGTCGTGGCGTTGATCGGCACGGCCAGGCCGAGCCCGATCCCGGCGACGGCCGTGTTGATTCCGACCACCCGTCCGGAGGCGTCGGCCAGGGCGCCGCCGGAACTGCCCGGGTTCAGTGCGGCGTCCGTCTGGATGACGTCCTCGATCACCCTCCGGTTCCTGCCCGCGGCCACGGGGATGGAGCGGCCCAGGGCGCTGACCACCCCGGCCGTCACCGAGCCGGAGAGGCCCAGCGGGCTGCCGACGGCGACGACCAGTTGGCCTACGCGCAGTTTGGACGCATCGCCCAGCTCGACCGGGCGCGGCACCGTGAGCCGGCCGCGCAGAACGGCGAGGTCGGAGAGCGGATCCGCGCCGACCACGTCAACGTCCGTGCGTGACCCGTCCGCGAAGGCCGCATGGCCGCCGTCGGAGTTCGCCACGACGTGCGCGTTGGTGAGCAGGTAGCCGTCCTCGGTGAACACCACGGCCGAGCCGCCGGACGGGAAGCTCCTGTCCCGGCGTCGCGCGTCCATCTGAATGCCCGCCACGTGCGGCGTGACGGTCTCCGCTATGCGCACCACGGACGCCGAATACGAGTCCAGCGGGTCCTGGGCGGCGTGCGCCGCCTGCGGGTCGGCATGCGGTTCCGGGATCGTGTTCACGGCCCACCTCCGGGAGCTTTGCTTGCTCACTATGGAACCGCAGAATGGCCCGGTTTGATCCGGCTGCCGCTACGCCTTGAGTGAACCCAAAAGTTAACCACGCGACGGCGGGCGGCCGGCTGTTGCCGGCCGCCGCCGTCGCGGGACTCAGGAGGGGATCAGAACGGGTACTGCGCGATGTCCGGGCGGACGGTGAGCCATTGGGTCTCGGTGAAGGAGTCCATGTTGGCTTGGTGGCCGCCGATGCGGGAGCCGTTGCCGGAGTTCTTCGTGCCGCCGAACGGGGAGTTCGCCTCGTCGGAGACGGTTTGTTCGTTGATGTGGACCTTGCCGGAATCGACGCGGTCGGCGATCTGCATGGCCAGGCCCACGTCTCCGAGGATGGACAGGGAGAGCCCGTACTCGTTGGCATTGGCCAGTTCCACGGCTTCGTCGATGGTGGAGAACTTCATCACCGGGGCGACCGGGCCGAAGATCTCGTCCTTCCACGCGGTGTTGGCCGGGTCGAGGTCGGCGAGCACGGTGGGGGAGTAGAACGGGCCGTCGTTGGTGCCGCCGGCGGCCAGCCGGGCGCCGGCGGCGACCGCGTCCTGCACGATCGAGTCGATGCGCTTGAGCTGGTGCTCGTCGATGATCGGGCCGAGCGCGACGGTGCCGGTCTTGGGGTCGCCGACCGGCAGGTTCGTCGCCTTCTCGGCCAGCGCGGCGACGTAGTCCTCGTAGATGTCCTCGTGGACGATGTGCCGGCCGGTGGTCATGCAGATCTGGCCCTGGTGCATGAACGAGCCGAACGCGGCGGCGGACGCGGCCTTGGCCAGGTCCGCTCCGGGCAGCACGATCATGGCGTTGTTGCCGCCGAGTTCCAGGTGCGCGCGCTTGAGGTTCCGGGCGGCGGATTCGCCGATCTTCCGGCCGGCGGCGGTGGAGCCGGTGAAGGAGATGACCCGGACCTCGGGGGCCTCGACCACGGCCGCGCCGATGTCGGCGCCGCC
>NZ_JBNHGF010000486.1:0-1799 GCF_059091005.1 Arthrobacter sp. Y3223164 | reverse complement strand
ACGGCCCCGGAGTTGGCTTCCGGCGCGGCACTCGGGGAGCCCTCCGGCTCGGCGGGCGGCCGGCCGAAAGCCTTGACCTGGCGGACGCCGAGCCGCTCCAGTTCTTCGGCCAGCCCGTCCCCGGCCAACAGCAGCGGCACACCCATCGGTACCGACTCGGCAGCCGCGGCAGCTATGGCCTCGGCGTCGCCGGGAGGCGCGACGAACGCCACAGGACTGGAGTCAAACAACGCCTGGCTGGCGGCGAGCGATGCTTCGGCGTCGGAGCCGGCAAGCACCTGCGGATCGGCGGCACCAGCCCTCAACTGCACGCGATCCGGGGCAGCCTCTGTTGACGCTGCCGATGACGGCGGATCCTGGGCCTCGCCCGGCGCGGTGCAACCGGCAAGTACAACAGCGGCCGCCAGGACGGCGGCGGCGCCGGTTTTGAACCGGGGCCCGCGGCCCATCGTCTCCGCCCGTGCGGTGCCCCCAAGGCTCGCTGCGGTGCGGGCTGTCCGCGGTGCCGTGCTCACGGGTCGTGGCTCCCTTCGCCGGTTCCGGCCAGTCTAACCACGGGGACCGGCAGGGTTCCAACCAACGGCGGGCGCGCCGCGCACAAGCGTCTGCCGCGCACACGGGCATGCACCGCCGTCGTGCCGGATCAGGGGAGGCGGCGGTTTCGCCCGGGCGCGGCCATGAGCCGCCGGATCAGCCGAAGATATTGACCGGTTTGACGATGTCCGCGTAAATCAGCAGCGCGCCCATGCCCATCATCACCACGGCCACCACGTAGGTCAGCGGGAGCAGCTTGGCGATGTCCACCGGCCCCGGATCCGGGCGGCGGAACAGCTTGGCGAAGCCGCGGCGGATGGCCTCCCAAAGCGCGCCGGCCACGTGCCCTCCGTCGAGCGGCAGCAGCGGGATCAGGTTGAACACGAACAGCGCCAGGTTGACCGAACCGACCAACCCGATCAGCGAGGCCGCCCGCGCCTCGAAGGGAATCTCGTCCATCGCGCTGATCTCGCCGGCAATCCGGCCCACGCCCACTACGCTCATCGGCCCGTTCGGGTCGCGCGGAGCATCGCTGAAGGCGGCCTCGGCCACGTCGGCCAGCCGTTGCGGCAGATGGAGCACCACACCGGTGATCGCCTGCAGGTTCTCCCCCACGGCCGGGAGCACGTCGCCGGCGGGCTGCGGTACCAGCGCGGTGGTGGCGCCCATCCCCACGAAGCCCGCCTGCTCCGTCACCGGCTCGCCGTCGCCGTCGAGCAGCGGTTGCCCGGCGTCGTCGAATACCGGGCGTTCGGTGAGGATCGGGGTGATGGTCGTGGTGATTTCCCGGCCGTCGCGTTGGAGGGTGATCGGTGTCTGCTCCCCCGCCGCGTCCCGGATCCAGGCGGTCAACTGGTACCAGTCGGTGACCGGCCTGCCGTCGAAGGCGGTGACGGTGTCCCCGGGCCGGATGCCCGCCGCCGTGGCGGGAGCCTCGGGATCGCTGGGCAGGCAGTCGGTCTGTCCGGTTTCGGCGGCCTGCGACGCCGGGACCACGCATTTATTGACCTGGGCAATGGTGGTGGTGGCCTGGGCGGTGCCGAAGCCGACCAGCACGATGCCGATCAGCACCGTGCCGATGACCAGGTTCACGAACGGACCGCCGAGCATGATGATGATCCGTTTCCAGACCGGCAGTTTGTAGAACATCCGGTTTTCGTCGCCGGGCTGCAGCCGCTCGGCTTCGGCCTGCCGGGCGTCGTTGGCCAGTTGCTGGAACATGCCGGTGCTGGACCGGCGGACCGCGCCGCCGCCGTCGCCGCCTC
>NZ_JBNHGF010000485.1:0-1804 GCF_059091005.1 Arthrobacter sp. Y3223164 | reverse complement strand
CCGGCACGTTGGCCTGCCGCTGCGGGTGGCCGGATGGGACCAGGCGGCCGACGCGCTGCGGCAGGCCGGGACGGTAATCTGCACACTGCCGCCGCGCGCAGCCGATTCACTGGCCGCGGAGCTGGCGGCGCAGGCCGGAACGGACCGGAGCGGACGCGTGCTGCTCGACGTCGCCTACGATCCCTGGCCCAGCGACCTGGCAGCCGTCTGGCAGCGCCACGGCGGATCGGTAGTCCATGGTTTGGAAATGCTCATCTACCAGGCCGTGGAACAGGTGCGCTTGTTCGCCGGCGATCGCTTCACCGACGCCGCCGAAGTCACAAATGTGATGTGTGACGCGGTAGGTGCACCGCGGCGCTAAACAGCCCGCCGATGCATGGCAGTATTGAAACCATGTTGCGTTGGTTAACCGCCGGTGAATCCCATGGTCCGGCCCTGGTGGGCATTATTGAAGGCGTCCCTGCCGGCGTCGAACTGACCGCGGCCGAGGTCCAGGATGCCCTGGCCCGGCGGCGTCTCGGCTACGGCCGCGGCGCCCGGATGAAGTTCGAAAAGGACCAGGTCACCCTGGTGGGCGGCGTCCGCCACGGCCTGACCCAGGGCGGCCCGGTGGCCATCGAGGTTGCCAACACCGAATGGCCCAAGTGGGAAACCGTCATGTCCGCCGATCCGGTGGATCCGGCGGCCCTGGCGGACCTGGCCCGCAACGCCCCGCTCACCCGGCCCCGGCCGGGCCATGCCGACTTCACGGGCATGCAGAAGTACGGCTTCGACGAAGCCCGCCCCGTGCTGGAACGGGCCAGCGCCCGGGAGACCGCGGCCCGCGTGGCCCTGGGTACCGTGGCCGCGAAGTTCCTCGCCGCGCTGGGCATCCGGCTGGTCAGCCACACCACCGCGGTGGGCCGGGTCTCCGTGCCCGAAGGCTGCCCGCTTCCAGGGCCGGGCGATGTCCTGGCACTGGACGAAGATCCGCTGCGCTGCTTCGACGCCGAGACGTCCGAGGCCATGGTGCTGGAAGTGGACCAGGCGCACAAGGACGGCGAAACCCTGGGCGGCGTGGTCGAGGTGCTGGCCTACGGCCTGCCGCCGGGACTGGGCAGCTACGTGCACTGGGACCGCCGGCTGGACGCCCGCCTGGCCGCCGCCTTGATGGGAATCCAGGCCATCAAGGGCGTGGAGGTCGGCGACGGCTTTCTCACCGCCGCCCGCCGCGGATCGGAAGCCCATGACGAGATCGTCCGCGACGAAGACGGCACCATCGTGCGGGCCAGCAACCGGGCCGGCGGTATCGAGGGCGGCATGAGCATCGGGGAGACCCTGCGCGTCCGGGCGGCCATGAAACCGATCGCCACGGTGCCGCGCGCGCTGTCCACCATCGACGTCACCACCGGGGAGCCCGCCAAGGCCCACCACCAGCGTTCGGACGTCTGCGCGGTGCCGGCGTCCGGCGTTGTCGCCGAAGCGATGGTGGCCCTGATACTCGCCGAGGCCGTGACCGAGAAGTTCGGCGGCGACTCCGTGAGCGAGACGGCACGCAACCTCCGGTCCTATCTGGCGGCGATCCCGGAGTCGCTGGATTCGATCGGCCGCTAATGGCAGCCGGGCAGCCGCTCAAGCTGCGGCGCCACCTGGTCCTGATCGGCCCGATGGCGTCCGGCAAGTCGACGCTGGGCAGCCAGTTCGCCAGCCGGCACGGCCTCGCCTTCGCCGACAGCGACAAGCGGCTCGTCGAACGCCACGGTCCGATCACCGCGATCTTCGCCTCGATGGGCGAGCACGCCTTCCGCGAGCTCGAGGCCCGCGA
>NZ_JBNHGF010000484.1:0-1805 GCF_059091005.1 Arthrobacter sp. Y3223164 | reverse complement strand
GGATACAGGCCGCGGCCGCCGCCGGGCCGGCCAGGCGCTGCCAGCGGCGCACCTCAGCTCGTCCCCGACGGCGTCTCGACGGCTACCATGGTCGCCTTGACCGAGGCCACCGCCACCGACCCCGGTTCGATGCCGAGGTCCCGCACGGCTTCGGCACTCATCAAGGACACCACCCGGTGCGGACCGCACTGCAGCTCCACCTGGGCCATCACCGCGTCCAGCCGGACATCGGTCACGATCCCCACGAAGCGGTTGCGGGCCGAGCTGCCGATCCCGGTGGGATCCTGGGGCAGGGCAGCCTGCTCCCGGGCCAGGGCGGCCAGCTCCGCGCCCTCCACCGTCGCCCGGCCGGAGGCGTCCCGGTGCTTGGCCAGGGCGCCGGCGTCGATCCAGCGGCGCAGGGTATCGTCGCTGACCCCCAGGAAGCGCGCAGCATCCGAGATGCGTATCTGCGTCATGGAAAGCAGTATAGTTCCGCAAATGCGGAACCTGGCAGGTTCGGGTTGCGTCCGGTGTCGCCCCTGCCGGGGCCATCCCGCATCCGCGGCCCTCCGCCGGGTACCCTCGAGGTATGAGCGTTGATCTGGGAATGCCGCAGGTTCCCGGCGGGACCGCGTCCGCCGCGGCCCCGGCGCGCCCCGCAGGGACCGGCCCGGCGCTGGTGGACCGCTTTGGCCGGGTGGCCACCGACCTGCGGATCTCGCTGACCGACAAGTGCAATCTCCGCTGCACGTATTGCATGCCGGCCGAAGGCTTGGACTGGCTGGCCAAGGAACAGGTCCTCAGC
The DNA here is from genome assembly GCF_059091005.1 of Arthrobacter sp. Y3223164. Taxonomy (NCBI): domain Bacteria; kingdom Bacillati; phylum Actinomycetota; class Actinomycetes; order Micrococcales; family Micrococcaceae; genus Arthrobacter; species Arthrobacter sp. Y3223164. The sequence continues at coordinate 1,018 of NZ_JBNHGF010000484.1, read as the reverse complement.
GACGACGAGGTGGTCCGGCTGGTCCGGATCGCCGTCGGGCGGCTGGGCGTGCGCGAGCTGCGCCTGACCGGCGGCGAACCCCTGGTGCGTGCAGGGCTGGTGAACATCATCGCTGCCGTCCGCAATAACCACCCCGACCTGCCCGTGTCGCTGACCACCAACGCCCTCGGGCTGGAGAAGAAGGCGGCCGCCCTGAAGGCGGCCGGCCTGACCCGGATCAACGTCTCGCTGGACTCGCTGCACCCGGAGACGTTTGAGCAGCTGACCCGCCGCCCGTTCCTGGACCGGGTGCTCGCCGGCATCGAAGCCGCCGACGCGGCCGGCCTGGGCCTGCTGAAGATCAACGCGGTGCTGATGCGCGGCATCAACGACGCCGAGGCGCCCGCGCTGCTGGACTGGGCGGTGGAACGGGGCTACGAGCTGAGGTTCATCGAACAGATGCCGCTGGACGCGGACCATGGCTGGACCCGGCAGAACATGCTGTCCGCCGCCGAGATCCGCGCCCTGTTGGAGCCGGTCTTCCTGCTCTCCCCGGACCCGCGCTCACGCGACGGCGCCCCGGCTGAACGGTGGGAGGTGCGGCGGCGGGACCGCCCCGGCGTCGTCGCCGGCACCGTGGGAATCATCGCCTCCGTAACCGAGCCGTTCTGTGCCGACTGCCGCCGCACCCGGGTCACGGCCGAGGGCAAGGTGCGCTCCTGCCTGTTCTCGCACGAGGAAACTGACCTGCTGGACCTCCTGCGCTCCGGCGCGGACGACGAGGCAGTGGCGGAACGGTGGCGGCATGCGATGTGGGGCAAACCCAAGGCCCACGGTATGGATCATGCGGGTCTGGGCGGCACGGACTTCGTCCAGCCGGACCGGACCATGAGTGCGATAGGCGGATAGATGATCATCCGGTATTTCGGGGCGGCGCAGGCCGCCGCCGGCGTCGAGGAGGAATCCCTGCCGCTGCCCGACGGCAGCACGCTGGAGGCGGTGCTGCGCGAGGTCATCGCCCGGCACAGCACCGCGGCGG
>NZ_JBNHGF010000483.1:0-1807 GCF_059091005.1 Arthrobacter sp. Y3223164 | reverse complement strand
CCCCGCCGAAGCCCACCAGCACGCCGGCCGCGCCGGTGCGCATCAGGTGCAGCGCCGGGGTGTAGCCGGCGGCGCCGCCGACGATCACCGGCGTGTCCAGCTCGTAGATGAACTGCTTGAGGTTCAGCGGTTCCTGCGTCTTGGAGACGTGTTCGGCGGAGACGGTGGTGCCGCGGATCACGAAGATGTCCACGCCGGCGGCGACCACGGTCTTGTAGAACTCCTGGGTGCGCTGCGGCGTCAGCGAGCCGGCCACGGTCACCCCGGCTTCCCGGATTTCGGCCAGCCGGGAGGTGATCAGTTCCGGCTGCACGGGGGCGGAGTAGAGCTCCTGCATCCGCTTGGTCGCGGCCGGGCTGAAGTTCTCCGTGCCCAGCGCGGCGATCTCGTCCAGCACCGGCAGCGGATCCTCGTACCGGGTCCACAGGCCCTCGAGATTGAGGACGCCCAGGCCGCCGAGCTTGCCCAGCGCGATGGCGGTGGCCGGCGACATGACCGAGTCCATCGGCGCGGCGATGACCGGCGCGTCGAACGTGTAGGCGTCGATCTGCCAGCTGACCGAGACATCCTTGGGATCGCGCGTCCGGCGCGAGGGGACGATCGCCACGTCATCGAGGGAGTAGGCTCGGCGCCCACGCTTGCCACGGCCAATTTCAATCTCGTAAGTCACGGCTCTAGGTTATCCCACCACTGGAACGCTTCACCTTGGAACGGGCAGGGAGAGGACTTTCGCCGGCGCCTGGCGGACAGGGCGGACCCCTCGTGACGGCTGCACGGCTCTCCTCTTCGGACTGCTGGCGTCGTCCCGGCGCAGGCGGTACGCTCGACCTGCCGCACGGCCGGCAAGCGCACCGCAGGCCCTCTCTCTTGACGGTTGCCGCGGGCCGGCCGCAGGCAGCCGGAGCGGGAAGTGGTCAGTCATGGGAGGAAGATTCCGGCGGTCCGTCGGGCGCATGCGACCGTTCGCGAGCGGCTTGGCGGCCACCCTGTGTTTTGGCATCGCCGGGCTGGTCTGGTCCATGCCCTCCCTTCATGCGCGCCGGTTGCGGAGAGCCGCATCGTGCACCGTTTGCGCTTCCCACCAGCGGGTGCGCGGCACCGCCCTCTTTGTGGTGGCGGCCCTCCTGGTCGCCGGAGCCGGAGCCCGCGTCCAGGAGGCGCTCTCCCCGCAGATCGTTTGCCACAGCCATATCACTGCCGACGGGCAGATCAAGCCCGAGCCGCGCCTGCAGATTTCACCGCCGGCCCCGTGGCGCATCACCCGCAATTTTCTGGTCGCCCCCATCAGCGGCGTCGGGGTCCTGACCGGGCGCAGCCTTGATATGGAAGCGTGCTCGGGACCGTCGCTGTTGGTCATGTTCTGGCCCCCGCCGCGCACCAGCGGCGGCGGAACAATGCTCGGAGACGTGTTCGTTGCGTGGATGCCGCCCGTGGACCCGGCCGGTGCACTGAGCGTCAACGGATATGGCATTGCCGATGAAGGCCAGTATGTCCGCTACGGCCCGAACATCTCCCAGACCCGGACCGGGGACGAGGCCCTCGCCCTCCACGAGTCGCGGCATGTTGACCAGTGGGCCGTAGCCAATCTGCTCGCCGGCCCGTTCGCATTTCCGGCGGCGTACATCATCGACGGGGCACTGTTCCCCTCCTCGCGCAACCACTTCGAGCGGGCCGCCGGATTGGCCGATGGGGCGTATCCGCCCGCGCCGGACAACTGGCCGGCGCCGCGCTGGCCTGACACCGCGGCCCTCGTGCTCATCGCGCTCCTGATCTTCCGACGCCGGCTCCGTTGGCTCACCCGCGTCGC
>NZ_JBNHGF010000482.1:0-1807 GCF_059091005.1 Arthrobacter sp. Y3223164 | reverse complement strand
GGCGGCCGGTACCGCACAGGAATCCGCCTGGGAGCGGTCCCACGCGTCCCCGGCGCGCGAGCGGCGCAGCTGGTAGTCCGCTTCGGATGCCGGGTCGGCGATCAGGTGGAACGGTGCCGCCTCGGTGACGGTCACCGTGACCAGATCGCCGGGCCGCGGCGCCGGCGCACCCGCGGGCACGGAAAAGTGCACCAGCCGCTGATCCCGGGCCCGCCCGGAGAGCCGGTGGGTCGCTTCCGCCTTGCGTCCCTGCTGCGCGGTCACCATGACCTCGAGCCGGCTGCCCAATTGTTTGGCGTTCTCTTCGGCGGCAATCCGGTCCTGCAGGGCAATCAGGCGCTCGTAGCGTTCCTGCACCACGGCCTTGGGCAGCTGGTCCGGCAGTTCCGCGGCCGGCGTGCCGGGCCGCTTGGAGTACTGGAAGGTGAAGGCACTGGCGAAGCGGGCCCGTTCCACCACCTCCAGCGTGGCTTGGAAGTCCTCCTCCGTCTCCCCGGGAAATCCGACGATGATGTCGGTGGAGATGGCCGCGTGCGGAATCCGTTCCCGGACCTTCTCGAGGATGCCGAGGAATTTCGTGGACCGGTAGGACCGGCGCATGTCCTTCAGGACCTTGTCCGACCCGGACTGCAGCGGCATGTGCAGCTGCGGCATGACGTTGGGTGTTTCGGCCATGGCCTCGATGACGTCATCGGTAAACGCCGCCGGGTGCGGGCTGGTGAACCGGACCCGTTCGAGGCCGTTAATGCTGCCGCAGGCCCGCAGCAGCTTCGCGAAGGCGCCGCGGTCGCCGAATTCAACGCCGTAGGAGTTCACGTTCTGCCCCAGCAGGGTGACCTCGATGGCGCCGTCGTCGACCAGGGCCTGGACCTCCGCCAGGATGTCCCCCGGCCGGCGGTCGCGTTCCTTGCCGCGCAGCGAGGGCACGATGCAGAACGTGCAGGTGTTGTTGCAGCCGACCGAGATGGAAACCCACCCGGAGTACACCGCGTCGCGCTTGGTGGGCAGCGTCGAGGGGAAGACATCGAGCGACTCGAGGATTTCCAGCTGCGCCTCGTTGTTGTGCCGGGCACGTTCCAGCAGGGCGGGAAGCGAACCCACGTTGTGGGTGCCGAACACGACGTCGACCCAGGGCGCCTTCCGGAGGATCGTCTCCCGGTCCTTCTGCGCCAGGCAGCCGCCGACGGCGATCTGCATGCCGGGGTTGCGTTCCTTCACGGGGGCGAGCTGGCCAAGGTTGCCGTACAGCTTGTTGTCGGCGTTCTCCCGCACCGCACAGGTATTGAACACCACGACGTCGGCCTGCCCGCCTTGGGACTCGACCATGCCGGCCGCCTCGAGGAGCCCGGCAAGCCGCTCGGAATCGTGTACGTTCATCTGGCAGCCGAACGTGCGCACTTGGTAGGTGCGGGCTTCGTGCTGCGTCTCGATGGGCGGGGCTGGGGCAGTCAAACTCACCTTACAAGGGTACGGCCTGCGGCGGGACCGGCCACAATTCGCACGGCCGGCAAATCAGTACCAGTTATTGGCCAGCTGGAAGTCCAGGGCCAGGCACGGCGAACCGTACCGGGACTCGATGTAATCCAGGCCGCGGTCGAGCCGGATCCGGAAAACATACCCGCCGTCGGTCGATTTCTCAACGCTGGCGTTGCCTTCCGACTCCTGGTTCCAGAGTTCTTCGAGGCAGGCCAATTCCCCGGCACCCCAGCCGGGGACCGGGCTTGCTGCTCCGGTGTGGGTGTCGGCTGGCTCCGGGGCGTTCGCGGGCGCCTCGGCAGGAGCCGAGGAGCCGCCCTGGTCTGCCGCC
>NZ_JBNHGF010000481.1:0-1809 GCF_059091005.1 Arthrobacter sp. Y3223164 | reverse complement strand
AGCACACCCCGAGCACACCGCGGCCCGCACCCCCAGCACCGCACCCCGAGGACCGACCCCGTCCGACGCCACCACCGACCCCCGTGATCAACCGCAGCGCCCGCGCCCCCAGAACCGCACCTTGAGGACCGCACCACCGACCCCTGCGACCAACCGCAGCGGGTATGCGAACGACCACAATCGCACGCCACTTTCCCGCCGAAGAGTGCCTGTGTTGCGCCGAACGGTTCCGCGAGTGGCCCCCTCGGCTATTTACCGACCGGGCGTTCAGAACGCGTGAGAAACTAGACGGGGTCCGGTGACGGGCGGCACTCTTGCCGCCTCTTTCTGCGGACAAGCTCCATCACGGTAAGGAATACATGGCTCATGGCCACTGAGAACAATGCCCCGGGCACGCTCGATGCCGCTGCACGGGTGGATAACGACGGCGGCGCTCCCGCCAAGTGGAAGATCGTCGGTCCCGGTCTCGTTGTCGCCGCCACAGGCGTCGGCGCCGCGGACATGGTGGCCACGCTGGTGGCGGGCTCCCGGTACGGCTACGGGCTGTTCTGGGCGGTGATCGTCGGCGTCATCCTGAAGATCATCCTGGTTGAAGGTGCCGGACGCTTTACCCTTGCAACGGGCAAGACGATCTTCGAGGGCTGGCGCTCGCTGGGCCGCTGGACCACCTGGTACTTCGGTCCGTACATCATGATCTGGGGCTTCGTCTACGGTGCCACGGCAATGTCATCGGCAGCGCTGCCGCTGGCCGCGATGTTCCCGGTGCTGCCGCTGTGGGCCTGGGCGATCCTGATGGGCCTGGCCGGATTTGTCATGGTCTGGTTCGGCAAGTACGCCACCTTCGAGAAGATCACCGCCTTCTTCGTCGGGCTGATGTTCGTTACCGTCGTCGGGCTGGCCATCATCGCCGTGCCCAACATCCCGGAGATGATCGGCGGCCTGGTGCCCATGATCCCGCAGGAAGAGGGCGCGGTGTTCTACACCCTGGCGCTCGCGGGCGGCGTGGGCGGCACCATCACGCTGGCGGCCTACGGCTACTGGCTTCGCGAAAAGGGCTGGCACACACCCAAGTGGATGCGCGTCATGCGCATCGACAACTCCGTGGCCTACGTCATGACCGGCATCTTCGTCATCGCCATGTTGATTGTCGGCGCCGAAGTAGTCCGCACCGCGGGTGTTTCACTGAGCGCCGGCGACGAAGGACTGCTGGACCTGTACGGGGTACTCAAGGATGAGTACGGAGACGTGGTCGGCACCGGCTTCCTCGTCGGTTTCTGGGCCGCCTCCTTCTCCTCCATCATCGGCGTCTGGAACGGCGTGTCCCTGATGTTCGCCGACTTCTGGGGCAACATGCGCAAGAAGGAGTCCGGCCACCCGGACACGCGCGTGGGCGGCAAGTACTTCAAGTTCTACGTCCTCTGGCTGACGTTCCCGCCCATGTTGCTGTTCATGCTGGGCAAGCCGATCGCGCTGATCCTGCTGTACGGTGCCTTGGGGTCGTTGTTCATGCCGTTCCTGGCACTGACGCTGCTGGGCCTGCTCAACGGCAAGCGGATCCCGAAGGAATGGGCCAACCGCCTGCACACGAACATCGCGCTGGGCATCTGTGCCCTGCTGTTCGTGGTCCTCGGTGTCTACCAGTTGTGGAACTCCGTCTCGCCGCTCTTCGGCGGCTGATTTCCCGCAGGCTCCGCTGCCCCGCACCGTTTCGGTGCGGGGCAGCGCTTGTTTAACAACGACGACGGCGGTGCGCGCGGTTTTGAGCGCGTCGACTGCCTGCGCGTCGACTGCCCGCGCGGTCGGGGGCCG
>NZ_JBNHGF010000480.1:0-1815 GCF_059091005.1 Arthrobacter sp. Y3223164 | reverse complement strand
GCCGGCGGGTGGCCCGGCGGCCCGGTGCAGGGCGCCGCGGGTCGGTCAGCGTTTGACGGCCAGCAGCAGTCCCTCGCCGGTCGGCAGGATGGTGGACAGCAGTTGGTCGTTTTCCCGGATGGCCTTGCCGACCTTGCGCAGCGTGGTGGTGGATTCTTCGCGGATGGCCGGATCCGAGACCCGGTCGTGATCCAGGGCGTCGTTGACAATCAGCATGCCGCCGCGCTTGAGCAGCCGGACCGCTTGCTCCACGTACAGCGGATACGAGGGCTTGTCCGCATCGACGAAGACGAGGTCGTAGGCGTTGTCGGTCAGCCGGGGCAGCACGTCGGCCGCGCGGCCGGAGATGGTGCGGGTGCGGTTGCCCGGAATGCCGGCATCGACGAAGGACTGGCGTGCCGCGCGCAGATGGTCGACGTCCGCATCGATGGTGGTCAGCACCGCGGCCGGCGGCAGTCCGCGCAGGAGGCAGACCCCGGAGACACCGGCGCCGGAACCGATTTCCACCACCGTCTGCGCCTTGGTGCCCGCGGCGAGGACGGTCAGGGCCGCGCCGACCCCCCTGCCGACGGCGGCAACGCCCAGTTCATGGGAGCGCTCACGGGCCCGAAGCAAGACGTCATCCTCGGCGGGGAGCCCCTCCGTGTAGGACCAACTCGTCTGCTTGTCGGCACTCATGAAACATCGCTTTCTCTTCAGCTTTTGCGGGAAAACGGCGCAGGGCCGCAGTGCCAAGCCTACTGCCACAGGTGGCGGGATCAGGCGCGTGCCCCGGGGACGGGACACGCGGCCGCCGGCCGGGTCAGACGGGGACCGGGCTTAGCGGTCTTTGTGCAGCCGGTTTACAGAATTCTCCCAGTCTTTTGCGCCAAGATGGGTACCCGGGACGCCGAAAGCCAGACCGGCAGCACGCAGCCGCATTCCCGGACCCCCAGGAGGTGGGCGGCCGCGGGCGGTCCGACGAAGGGGCACGATAATGACGAAGCTACAGGACGCCGCGTCGAACGCCGCGGCCGGCAACGATCAGTGGGTCGCTCCGACGTGGGAAGAAGTGGTGAGCAACCACTCCGCCAAGGTCTACCGCTTGGCCTTCAGGCTCACGGGAAACCGGTACGACGCCGAAGACCTCACCCAGGAAGTCTTTGTCCGCGTCTTCCGGTCACTGGACAACTTCAAGCCCGGCACGCTGGACGGCTGGCTCCACCGGATCACCACCAACCTCTTCCTGGACCAGGCCCGGCGCAAGAGCCGGATTCGGTTCGATGGACTGAGCGACGAAGCCGAAGCCCGGCTGCCCGGCAAGGATCCCGGCCCCGAGCGCAGCTTCGAATTCAACAACCTGGATATCGATGTCCAGGCCGCGCTGGAAGAGCTGCCGCCGGACTTCCGCGCCGCGGTGGTGCTCTGCGACCTGGAGGGGCTGTCCTATGACGAGGTCTCCGCGGCCCTTGGCGTCAAGCTGGGCACCGTCCGCTCGCGGATCCACCGTGGCCGGACCATGCTCCGGGAAAAGCTGGCGCACCGGGATCCCGCCGAGCGCCCGCGCCTGAAACTGCCGCGCATCGCCGGAGCCCACTGATCGCTGCAATGCTCCACCCGGAAAGAGAGCTGGCGGAGTACCTGGACGGCGAACTCTCCGATGATCGCCGCCCGGCCCTTGAACGCCATCTTCAACGCTGCCGGCGGTGCCGCAAGAGCGTCGACGAATTCCGCCAGATCCCGGCCGGTCAAGCCGACGGCGTCTTGTTGTAGCTGTTCGAGCGTTCCTGGCCGGTCAGGTCGGCGATCGCGTCCATGATCTGGTCGGTGGCCGAC
>NZ_JBNHGF010000479.1:0-1817 GCF_059091005.1 Arthrobacter sp. Y3223164 | reverse complement strand
GCCGCCGCCCGCCTCTTCGCCGAGCGCGGCTTCAACGGCGTGTCCATCGAAGACCTCGGCTCGGCGGCCGGCGTCAGCGGGCCGGCCGTCTACCGGCATTTCGAGAGCAAACATGCGGTGCTGGCGGCGCTGCTCACGGGCGTCAGCCAGGACCTGCTCGACGGCGGCCAGGACGTGGCGGCCGGCCAGCAGGATGCCGAGGAGGCGCTCCGCGGCCTGGTCGCCTTCCACGTGGACTTTGCCTTGAAGAATCCCGACGTCATCCGGGTCCACGACAGGGACCTGGACAGCCTCCCCGCCGAGGATTCGGCGCTGGTCCGGACGCTGCAGCGCACCTATGTGGAGGTGTGGGTTTCCGTGCTGGCGCGGCTGCTGCCGGAGGCGGACGCTGCGCAGTTGCGGGTCCGCGCACACGCCGTCTTCGGACTGATCAACTCCACGCCGCACTCGACCCACCGGAGCCGGCAGCCGCGGGAAGCCTGGCGCCGCAATCTGCTGGAACAAATGGCTTGGGCCGCGTTGAAAGCCGAGTAGGGTGTATCAGACACCAACTAGCCGAAAGGTCTGCTGTGATTGAGCTTCGTCCTGTAGAACCTGCCGACCTCGACGAGTTCTTCGAGTACCAGCAGGATCCCGACGCCAACCATATGGCGGCGTTTGCCGCCCGGAATCCGTCTGACCGCGGCGTGTTTGATCTCCACTGGCAGAGCCTGCTCAACGACGAGTCCATCACCGTGCGCACCGTCACCGTCGACGGCGAGGTGGTGGGCAGCGTGCTGGCCTACCCCAACGAGGGGTACCCGGAACTGAGCTACTGGACGGCGAAGTCGCAGTGGGGCAAGGGCGTCACCACCGCGGCCGTCGAGGCCTTCCTGCGGGAATTCTCCGCGCGTCCCATCCGGGCGCGGGTGGTCAAGGACAACCTTGGCTCAGTCAAGGTCCTGCACAAGCTCGGCTTCCGGACCGTCGGCGAGGCCCAGGGCTTCGCCAACGCCCGCGGCGCCGTGGTGACCGAGGAGATCCTCGAACTGGCCTGAGCCGCCTCTGCACCCTGCTCACACCATGGCCAGCACCATGGCCGGGTGATCACACCATGGCCAGCACCATGGCCGGGTCCGACAGGATCGTGCCCACGTCGGCGAGGAAGCGTCCCGCCTGCTCCCCGTCCACCACGCGGTGGTCGAAGGACAGGCTGAGCGTCACCACATCGCGCAGCGCCACCTCCCCCCGGTATTCCCACGGCTGCCGGCGCACCGCGCCGAGGGCCAGGATGGCCGACTCCCCCGGGTTCAGGATCGGCGTTCCGGCGTCGATGCCGAACACCCCGATGTTGGTGATGGAGATGGTCCCCCCGCGCAGATCGGCCGGGGCGGTCCTGCCGGCGCGTGCCGTCTCGGTCAGCTCCCCCAGGGCCTCGGCCAGCCGGTGCAGGTCCATCCGGTGCGCGTCCTTGATGTTCGGCACGGTCAGTCCGCGCGGGGTCGCGGCGGCGATGCCCAGATTCACGTAGTTCTGCTGCACGATTTCGCCGGCGTCCCCGTCCCAGCGGGAGTTCAGCTCGGGGCGGCGCTGCAGCGCCAGGCACAGGGCTTTGGCGGCGATGGTCAGCGGCGTGAGTTTCAGCCCGGCGAACGCCTTGCCCGCCTTGAGCCGCCGGATCAACTCCATGCTCTCCGTCGCGTCGACCGTAAGGAACGAGGACGCATGCGGGGCGGTGAAAGCACTGGCCACCATGGCGGCGGCGGTGTGCTTCCGTACGCCCCTGACCGGGATCCGCGTCTCGGCCTCCGCGGCGCCGCCGAGCCAGCCGCCGGCCG
>NZ_JBNHGF010000478.1:0-1817 GCF_059091005.1 Arthrobacter sp. Y3223164 | reverse complement strand
GTCCGTCCGCGCCGCGGCGTCCTGTCTCCGCTGCCCGGGGTCTCGGGGTGCCCGGCGGCTGCGGCGGCAGGATTCGGCTGCGCGTCCGATTGCGGGTCGGTCTTGCTGGTGGTCATGATTTCCTCCCGAGCAGGCCGGAGGGCCGGAAGAGCAGGACAAGGGCCAGGGCCACGACGACGACGAAGTCACCCGTGCCGTTGAGGTAGAAGTTCGCGAACTGCTGCAGCAGCGCCACCACCACCGAGGCGATGGCCGCGCCGGTGAGCGAGCCCAGGCCGCCGATCACGGTGACGATGAAGGCGAAGATCAGCAGCGATCCGCCCAGCAGCGGCGAGACGTAGCCGAAGTAGTGGCTGGCCAGCACCCCGCCCAGGCCGGCCGCGGCGCCGCCGATGGCGAAGACCAGCGTGAACGCCTTGCGGACGTCAATGCCCAGCGCGGTGACCATGGAGCGGCTTTCCACGCCGGCGCGGATGATCATGCCGTAGCGGGTGCGCTTGAGGAAGAACACCAGGCCCAGCAGCACGAACACCGCCGCGATGATGGCCACGAAGCGATCGTTCGCGATGTCGGCGCCGAAGATTCTGGTGGTCTGGCTGAACCATTCGGGTCCGGAGATATAGACCGGGTCGGTGCCCCAGATCCCGTCGAACAGCGCGACCGATGCCAGCGAGAGGCCGACGGTGACCAGGACCTGTTCGATGTGCCGCTCGTACAGCTTGCGGATGAGCACGAACTCGGTGAAGGCGGCGAACAGGGCCCCCACGACGGCGCCCACCAGGAGGGAGCCGAGGAAGGTCCACCAGTTGTCGGCGCCGGCGCGGCGGGCCACTTCCCAGCCGGCGAATGCGCCCAGGGTCAGGAAGGAGCCGTGCGCGAAGTTCAGCACGCCCATCAGCCCGTAGATCAGGCTCAGCCCGGAGGCCACCAGGAAGTAGAGCGCGCCCAGGCCCAGGCCGGTGACGGTCAGCAGGACGATGGTACTCACTTGTGCACCCCGTTCGGGTCGGTGCCGGTCTCAGAAAGGGATACGGCGGCGGGGGCCGTGTCCCGGCCGTCTGCGCCGGCGGCGGGGCCGGCCTCGTCGTCGTGCCCGCCTTCGGCGTGGACGCCCAGCAGCCGCTGGGTCAGGTCTTCGTTGTCCAGGAAATCCAGCGCGCTGTCGGTGGTGTGGACCACCCGCCCGCCGGACAGCACCACCGCGCCGGCGGCCAGCTGGCGGACCACCTGCAGGTTCTGCTCCACCAGCAGGATCGGCACCGTTGCGGCGGCCCGCTCCAGCGTCTCGGAGACTTCCTGCACGATCTTGGGCGCCAGGCCCTTGGTCGGCTCGTCGATCAGCAGCAGCTTGTTCTCATTCAGCAACGCACGCGCCAGCGAGACCATCTGCTGCTGCCCGCCGGAGAGCGTCCCGGCCATCTGCGAGGCGCGCTTGAGCAGGTCGGGAAAGAGTTCCTCCACCAGCTGCCGGCGCGGGGAGGCGTCCCGTTCGGCCAGCCGCAGGTTCTCCGCCACGGTCAGCTTGGAGAAAACCTCGCGGTCCTCCGGGACGTAGCCCACGCCGCGGCGGATGATCTTGTAGGTCGCTTCCTTATCGATCCGCGTGCCGTCCAGCGTCACGCTGCCGCTGCGGGAGATCAGCCCGATGATGGCCTTGATGGTGCTGCTCTTGCCCACGCCGTTGCGGCCCAGCAGGGCGGTGATTCCGGTGGCCGGCACGGAGAAGCTGACGTTCTCCACCACCTGCTGGCCGGCGATGTGCGCGCTGAGCCCCGCGACCTCCAGCACCGGGCGGGCGTGGCGGTCCGGCCGTGCCG
>NZ_JBNHGF010000477.1:0-1818 GCF_059091005.1 Arthrobacter sp. Y3223164 | reverse complement strand
CGTCCGTCCGCGTCCGGGTGCTGGCCGCCGTGCTCGCCCTTTCGGCCCTGGGCCTGCTGGTGGCCGGCTCGGTGGCGTTCGCGCTGCAGCGGTCCCATATCATCCAGCGGGTGGACGACTCGCTCCAGCGCAGCGTGAGCGAGTTCAAGACTCTGGCGGAGACAGGCATCGACCCGGACACGGGCGAACCCTTCACGCAGGCCAGCCGGTTGGTCTTTTTGGCGATGGAGCGGACGCTTCCCTCCGCGAACGAAGGCATGCTCGGCCTCGTCGACGGGAAGGTGACATACACGGCGAGCCCGTCCGTGCGGCTCCGGCTCGAGCGGGATGCCGAACTCGTAGCCCTGCTGGGCCCGGACGCCACTGCGTCCGACCGGGTGGTGCTCAGCACTATGGAGACGTCGACCACGACGTACCGGGTGGTCGCCGTGCCGGTGCAGCTCTCCTCCGACCCGGCCCACAGCACGTTCGTGCTGGCCTACGATTACGACGCCGAGCTGCAGCAACTTGACGATATCTTCCTGACCTACGCACTGATCGGGTTCGGTTCGCTGGTACTGATCGGCGTCGTCGGCTGGCAGGTGGCCGGCCGGCTGCTGGCACCCATCCGGCTGGTGCGCGAAACGGCACAACGGATCACCGACGCGGACCTGACCCAGCGCATCCCGGTGGGCGGCAACGACGACATCTCCGAACTCTCCCGCACCTTTAACGACATGCTGGACCGCTTGGAGGCGTCCATGACAGCGCAGCGGCAGCTGCTGGATGACGTCGGGCACGAGCTGCGGACCCCGATCACCATCCTGCAGGGCCACCTGGAACTGCAGGACCCGCGTGACCCGGCGGACGTCGAGTCGGTGCGCGGCATCGCCTTGGACGAGCTGGACCGGATGCGGCTGCTCGTCGACGACCTGGTCCTGCTGGCCAAGGCGGAACGTCCCGGCTTCGTGAACCCGTCCGACGTCGAGGTGGGGCAGCTGACCGACGACGTGCTGGACAAGGCCCGGCCGCTGGGCGCCAAGCGCTGGACCGTCGATGCACGGGCCGAAACCCGCTGGCCGCTCGACGGGCGGCGGATTACCCAGGCCTGGCTGCAGTTGGTGGCCAACGCCGTGAAATTCTCCGAGCCCGGGTCCACGGTGGCGATCGGTTCGGCCGTGCGCGGCAATGAGCTGCGGCTGTGGGTCAGGGACGAGGGAACGGGCATCCTCCCGGAGGATCAGGGCAGGATTTTCGACCGTTTCGCACGGGGCAGCAACGGGACGCGGGCGGAAGGCTCGGGACTGGGGTTGACCATCGTCAGCGCCATCGCCGCGGCGCACGGCGGCAGCGTCGAACTGGCCTCGGCCCCGGGCGCCGGATCCACTTTCACCGTCGTGCTCAGCGGCCCGGAGGCGGGCGCAGACAAGGAGGAGAGCGCGTGAGTCAGATTCTGATCATTGAGGACGAGGACAGGATCAGTTCCTTCATCGCCAAGGGCCTGAAGGCCGCCGGCTACGTGCCCACGGTCGCCGGCACCGGGCGGGAGGGCTACCACCTGGCCATGACCGGGGACTTCGAGCTGGCCATCCTCGACCTGGGACTGCCGGACCAGGACGGCTTCACCGTGCTGCGCCGCCTGCGCGAGGGCCGCAACGACATCCCGGTGATCATCCTCACCGCCCGCAGCTCGGTGGACGACACCGTTGCCGGGCTGGAGAACGGCGCGAACGACTACATGTCCAAGCCGTTCCGGTTCGAGGAGCTGCTGGCCCGGGTGCGGCTGCGCCTGCGCTCCGAGGCGCAGCCGGCCGACCTGGCCGTCCTCGGCAGCGGCAC
>NZ_JBNHGF010000476.1:0-1819 GCF_059091005.1 Arthrobacter sp. Y3223164 | reverse complement strand
GAACCGGCACGGCTACGGTGCGCGGACCTGGGGCTGCCCGAGCCGGACCGGTTGCGCGACCGACCGCGGGAGTTCAGCTGGCTGCCGGAGCGCGCCCGTGTTGTTGACCCCGTGGTGCGGGAAGGACGGGCCGCGCCGCGGTCCCGGTCCCACTTGAAGCGCAGGTATTCGGGATTGATGGCCAGGGCGAAGCTGCTGCCGGCCAGCCAGCATGCCAGGAGCAGCCACGTGGCAATTTCTTCCTGCACGCCGGTGCCGTCGACCAGGGCAATGGCCACGGCCGTGAGGGTGAGGTGAACCAGACCGAGGATCCACCACAGCGGCCGCCCCGCCCGCGAACCGACCACCAGCAAGGCAGCTCCGCCCAGGAACCCGAAGGTTCCCAAGGGGACAAGCAGCCAGAGGCTCTGGCGCAGATTCCACATCAGGCTCGGTTGGGCCGAAGACATCAGTAATCCACCGACCTTCCAAACGGCACCGGTTTGGCCGGCGGAAGCTTGCAGACCACCAACCGGTTCAACCGTGTGAGCTCTGGATCCCGCACATCCAAAGCGGCGGCGAAGTCCGCCACGGTGCGGAAGGGCCCACGCTCCTGGCGCAACCGCACGGCCTTGCGCGCCTTGTGCCTGCTGATCCCTGGCAGCTTCTGCAGGGCCGCCGCCGGTGCCGAGTTCACGTCCACCGGCTCGGCCGGCAGCGCAGAAGACGCGCCTGCTCCCGGCCTGCCGGATTCGGCGTAGTAGCTTGCCGCGTCGACCCCGGGGTCGTTGAGGAGATCGGCCGCGGCCCCCGCGGGGGCCGGAGCAGTCCCTGCAAGTGGCGAGGCGGAACGGGGACGACGGCGGAACATGGCCGCGGGGGTGGGCATCGCCGTCGTGCTGTCCATGCCGGTGCCCGCTGGAGTCCGGCGGACGAGGGCACTCCACGTGCTGCCGGAGGAGCGGGACGCCTGGGTCCAGCGGTTGCGCAGCCAGGCCTGATTGATGCCCAGCGCATGCAGTGAGCTGATAGCCCAGAGCAGGAGCCTGGCCGTCGGGCCGGCCTCTTCGTTCATGAACAGCGAAACCAGCAGTGCCACCAGGTAGAGGCCGCCGGCGGACAGCCAGGCGGCGCGGCGCGCCAGCAGGCCGATGATCACGAAGCCGGCCCAGCCCAAGACCCCGAGGCCGAGCAGCGGCAGCAGCAGCCACAGGCTGGCGACACCGAGCCAGGGAATGGGCGGTGTTCCGGTCCGGCCCGCGAGGGCGGCGGGAGAGTCAGCGGCGGACATTCAGGACCATGGTGACGCTCTGGTCTTCCTCGACCCTCTCCGATGCGAGCTCCAGGCCGGCTGTGTGCGCGCGTTCCCGCAGCTTCTGCAGCACCGCCTGCTGGACTTGGCGCGCGTACGCGGCGTCGATCGCCTGGACGATCTCGGCCGCGCGCCGCCGGTCGACGTCTTCACCGCTGAAGTGGACCTGCCAAATGCCGTCGGCGTCGCGTTCGAAGACCGCCGCCACGTCTGCCCAGTCCGCCTCGAGGGAGGCCTCGGTGACACGGGAAACCTTCGCCTGCGTATCCTCCAGGGCAGCCTGCAGCAGGTTCAGGTCCAGCATCCGGGTTTGCACCTGGATTTGGGGCACGGCAGCAATCTCCGGCACAGTGTCCGCGGTACGGCTCTTGGCCCTCCCCTCGAGGGCGGCATTGACCGTGGCGACGGCGGCGATGGCCGCGGGGATCAGCAGAACGGAAACACTCATGGGGTTTCTCCTGGTTCGGCGCCGGCCGGAACCGGGCGGGGCATGGTGGCGGGGGCGAGCGGGCTGCGGCGGGCGGCCGG
>NZ_JBNHGF010000475.1:0-1828 GCF_059091005.1 Arthrobacter sp. Y3223164 | reverse complement strand
GGCTGGACGCGGCCGCGGTGCGCGGCCTGTTGCTGGCCTCGCTGGGCTTGCCGGACGTCCCGCTGCCCAAGCTGCTGTCCGAGTTCCGGCCCGATGCCCTGCCGGTTGAGCCGTGGATCTTCGAGCCGCCGGAGCTGGTTCCCGACCCCAGCTGACGGCAGGCGGGAAACTGCCCGCTCGCCCGGGACTCATAACCGCGGACAACCTGGCCGGCACAGCGGCGGACTTCACCGAGTGTTTGCCGGTGCGTCGCCCGGCGCCGCTAGTCTTCGGCAGATGGGCGGACTATTCGTGGCGCTGGGCGACAGCTTTACCGAGGGCGTGGGGGACTACAACGCCAATTTTCCCAATGGCGTGCGCGGCTGGGCCGACCGGGTGGCCAAGCAGCTGGGCAAGCAGGACCCGGACTTCCGCTACGCAAACCTGGCGGTACGCAGCAAGCGGCTCCACCAGATCATCGCGGACCAGCTGGAACCGGCCATCGAGATGCAGCCAACCCTGGTCTCCTTTTATGCCGGCGGCAACGACATTTTGGAGCTTAAGCGGAGCATGCCGGAACTCCTGGCGGAGTACGAATCCGCCGTCCGCCGGCTGGCCGAAACGGGTGCGCGGTTGATCCTTTTCACCGGCTTTGAGGTCATGCTCCCGCCCGTCCTAGAGCCGATGCGGCGGCGCAACTGGGTGTTCAACGAGGCCGTCCGGGACCTGTCCCGGCGTTACGGGGCGGTGCTGGTGGACCACTGGGCGTTCGACCTCTATCAGGACCGGAGGATGTGGGACACGGACCGGCTGCATATGTCCGCGCTGGGGCACAAGTACATGGCGGCCAGGGTCTTGGAGGCCCTCGGCGTGGAGCACACACTCAGGCTGAAGCGGCCGGAGGCTCCGGTGCGGGCGGGCTGGCGCGCGGCACTCCGGCGCGAGCGCGACTGGCTGCAGGAATGGGTGGTCCCGATGTTCGGCCGCAAGCTCAGGGGCGTCACGCTGGGGGACAATCTGGCGCCGCGCTGGCCGGAGCCGGTCCAGGTCTCGCACGGGCTGAAAAAGCTGGCCAGACAGCGTGCCGCTGCTTCCGCAGGCTGACGTCCCGGCAGGTCCTGGCCCGGCTGGCCGCCGGCTGACCTCCCCGCAGTTATCGCCCGGCCGCTGCGGGGCGCAGGTTGGGCTCACGCCCCCCAAGTCCTTTTAAGGCCCGCCGGTCAGCGCTGTCGGCCTGCCGTTGGGCGATAGCGCTGGCCGCGGCGGCATGATCTTACCGGCCTGCGCGGCGGCGGCTGTACGCTGTTGCAACAACAGGGACCGCGGCCAGGCCGCGCCGTCGGTGAGGAGGGTTGTGGCCATGTCCGTCCAGGAACCGCGCGATCCCGTGCCGGCGCTCGACCTTCCCGCGGCGTTCCGGGAGCCCACCACCAAGGTCCGGCCCGGCTGGGTCACCGCCGTCGTGCTGACCAACCTCGGCATCAATGCGGCGTTCTTCGGCCCGCTGCAGGTGCTGCTGGCCCAGCAGTCGCAGGCGTTCGATGCCGTGAACAAGGAAGCCGTCCTGGCGATGGCCACCGGCTTCGGCGCCGCCGTGTCGCTGGTCGCCAATCCGATCTTCGGGGCGCTGAGCGACCGCACTACGTCCCGGTTCGGACGACGCGTGCCGTGGGCGCTGGCCGGCGGCGTCCTGGGCTTCGCCGCGCTGTTGCTGCTGTCCGGCGCCCCCAACATCGCGGTGATGGTGATCGGCTGGTGCCTGGTGCAGGCCGGGTGCAATGGCGCCTACGCGGCCGTTACTGCCAGCATCCCGGACCGCGTGCCGCGGCGGCAGCGCGGCCAGATCGGC
>NZ_JBNHGF010000474.1:0-1840 GCF_059091005.1 Arthrobacter sp. Y3223164 | reverse complement strand
CGCGGAGGAGGCCGACGCGCGCTGGCGGACAGACCCGGCCGGGCAGGGCCTGCTCGGACGCGAAGACCTGTCGACTCCCAGCGCGGGCTTTGCGGACGAGGTAGCCCGCGAAATCCGGGCGTGGCAGGCAGACCTGCTGGACCTGATCCGCAGCGAGGGTGAGAGCAAGCGCTTCACCGCGCGCATGCTCTCCTTCGGAGTCAACGGCCTAGGGGTAGCGCTGATGGTGGTGATATTCGCGGCCACCGGAGGGCTGACCGGCTTGGAAATCGGCGTGGCGGGCGGAACGGCCGTGGTGGGCCAGAAGCTGCTGGAAGCGGTCTTCGGCGAGGACGCCGTACGCAGGCTGGCGCGCAAGGCCCGCGCCGAGCTGCAGGAGCGAACGCGCAGGCTCATGCGCGCCGAAGCGGAGCGCTTCCTGGCGCGGATCCCTGAGGTGGAGGACGCAGGGACCATGCGCGCACTGGAAGGGCGGCTGCACGCGCTGGGGGCAAAGACGGACACGGGAGCCCCGGATTGAGCCGCCACCGGGGCCAGCCCGAGACCTCCCTGCTGCAGACACGGCTGGATGCCTTGAACACGGCCGCCGAGCTCGCCGCCGGGGTGCTGCCGGAAGCGGAACTCGCACCCGTCACCGAAGTCCTGGAACGGGCCAGCACCCGCCGCTCCCTGTCCGCCGAGCACACCGTGGTGGGCTTTTTCGGTGCGACCGGCAGCGGAAAGTCCTCCCTCTTCAACGCCGTATCCGGCACCCGCCACGCCACCGTCGCGGCACGCCGCCCCACCACGTCCGAAGCAATGGCGGGAATTTGGGGAACGGCCGGCAGCGAACCGCTGCTGGACTGGCTGCAGGTAGCCAACCGGCACGTGGTGGACGACGGATCCTTCGCCGGGCACGGCGGCCTGATCCTGCTGGACCTGCCGGACTTTGATTCCACCGCCGTCGAGCATCGCGCCATCGTGCAACGGTTCGCCGGCCAGGTCGACGTACTGGTCTGGGTGCTGGATCCGCAAAAGTACGCCGATGCCGCCGTGCACCAGGGATTTTTGCGCCCGTTGGCCTCGCACGATGCGGTGACGCTGGTGGTGCTGAACCAGGTGGACCGGCTGGCCGAGGGACAGCTGCAACCGGTCCTGGGGTCGCTGAGGGAGATTTTGCTGCGGGACGGACTCGCCCGGGTGGATGTCTACCCCGTCTCCGCGACGACGGGGACCGGCCTTGCCGAGCTGACGGCAGCCATCACGTGCTCGATCCAGCTCATGTTCACCTGGTACACGAGATCGAAGTCCGGCCGCCGTGCCGCCTCGGTCGCCGCGACCTCCGCGTATCCGCCGAGCCGCTCCATCAGGAACCAGGAACCCGCCTTGGCCGCCACGGCCAGCACCGCGCCGGCCGCTAGCAGCACCAGTTGCACGCCGGTGCGCTGCAGCTCCAGCCGCCCGATCAGCAGGCCCGCCAGCAGATACCCCAGCCACTGCACCACGGGATAGTAGCCGGTGAGGAAAACATCGCTGAGCAGCGTGGCCGGCGTCAGCAGGTCGTAGACCATGGGGTTGTGGCCCAGCCCGGCCGGCTGCACCGCAGCTTCCGCCCAAGGCCGCAGCACGTGGGCCAGCACCGGCGAGACGACGATCCAGCCGGCCGCCCACAGCGCCAGCACACCGCGGCGGAGCTGCAGGAACGGCAGCGCGCACAGGAACAGCACGCCGTAGTGGACCAGTATCACCGCGACGTTGACTTCCAGCGCACCCAGCATCATGCCGACCGTGGCAATGAGCAGCGCACGCACGGCTATGCCCCCGCGGTCCGCGGCGAGGCTCCCGCCCCGGTGGCCGCGAG
>NZ_JBNHGF010000473.1:0-1842 GCF_059091005.1 Arthrobacter sp. Y3223164 | reverse complement strand
CGCCGGCGGCCCCGCCGTTCGCGACGCTGAGGATCTGCACGTCCTCCAGGCCCAGCTCCCGGACCATGCCGGCTACGGCATCCGCGCTGCGCGCCAGGTCCTCCGGGTCGAAGGCCGGCCAGGCGATCCCCGGGATCGAAACCAGCTGTTCCAACGAGGAGATGGTGAGCCCCATGCCGGCGTCGACCGCGGCCGCAAGTTCGTCTACGTTCACATTGGTCATAGTCGACACCCTATCGCCCGGGCTCCGTCGCGACGATGCCCCCGTGACTCCCCCGGCGGCGCGGGTCCCAAGGGGGACAACGGCCGTACGCGGTCCGGTATTCTTGACTGGTGTTCGGACGTAAAAAAGAGGCTCCCACGCCCCAGGAAACCATCGACCAGGCCAACGACGCCCAGCAGCCTCGATACGGCAAGGGCGCGCCCACGCCCCGGCGCAAGGACCAGGAAGCTGCGCGCAAGCGCCCCCTGGTCCCGAACGACCGCAAGGCCGCCAAGGAGGCCAACCGGGCCGCCATGGCGGATCAGCGGCTGAAGATGCGCGAGGCCATGAACACCGGCGACGAGCGCTTTCTGCCGTTGCGCGACAAGGGGCCGCAGAAGCGCTTCGTCCGCGACTTCGTGGACGCCCGCTGGGTGCTGGGCGAATTCCTGATCGTCTTCGCCCTCATCTTCGTGGTCCTCAGCTTTATCCGCGACCTCAACGTCCAGGCGTTCATCCTGTTTGGCTTCTGGGTGCTGCTGGCGCTGGTCGCCATCGATGCCTTCATCCTCGGCCGCCAGCTCAAGAAGCGCCTGGCCGCCAAGTTTGGCGACGTGGAGCGCGGGGCAGTCTGGTACGGCGTGATGCGCGGGCTGCAGCTGCGCCGGATGCGCCTGCCGAAGCCGCAGGTCAAGCGCGGCGAATACCCCGCCTGATCCAGCGGGGAGGGGCCGGTCGAAGGGTCGGGAGCATCGCGGCTCCCGGCCCTTTCGCATCCCTGGGGCCTGGAGCATCGCGGCTCCCGGCCCTTTCGCATGCCATCGGCCGGGAGCATCGCGGTTTTCGGTCCTTTTGCATCCCATCCGAGGCCCGGTCGCCCTTCGGAGGGCATGCCGGGGCGCCGGATGGCGCGGGTCGGTTCAGCGCCGGCGCTTGGCCAGGCCGCGGTTGATGCGGCTTGCCCAGAAGGGTCCCTCGTACAGGAACGCCGTATAGCCCTGCACCAGGGTCGCACCGGCGTCCAGCCGCTGCTGCACGTCGCCGGCCGTCTCGACACCGCCCACGGAGATTAGCGCCAGGTCGTCCCCGACGGCGGCGCGCAGCCGGCGCAGCACGTCGAGGGAGCGCTGCTTCAACGGGGTCCCGGAGAGGCCGCCTTCCCCGCAGGCCGCGATCTTGGTGTCGTCCGAGACAAGGCCCTCGCGGGAAACCGTCGTGTTGGTCGCGATGATGCCGTCCAGGTTCAGTTCCAGCGCGAGCCGGGCGACGTCGTCGATGTCCTCGTCGCTGAGGTCCGGGGCGATCTTCACCAGCAACGGGACATGGCGGCCGGCCGCGGAATCGGCGGTCTCCCCCACTGCCCGCAGCAGCGGCCGCAGCGTCTCCACGTTCTGCAGCAGCCGCAATCCGGGCGTGTTCGGCGACGAAACATTGACCACGAGGTAGTCGGCGGACCGGGCCAACAGCCGGGTGCTCTTCAGATAGTCCTCGGTGGCATCGGCCAGTTCCACCACCTTCGTCTTGCCGATGTTCACGCCGATGACGGGCCGGAGCGTGCCGTATCGGGAAGCCAGGCCGCGCCGGGCGGCGGCGATCCGCGGCGCGACGGCGGCCGCGCCGTCGTTATTGAAGCCCATCCG
>NZ_JBNHGF010000472.1:0-1843 GCF_059091005.1 Arthrobacter sp. Y3223164 | reverse complement strand
CGCCCCGCGGCGCACCTTGAGCGGCGTGTTGGGCATGCTGCGCACCAGCGGCTGGCCTTCCGGCAGGGCAGCTTCCATGGCGGCGACGGTGACTGCCGCGGCCACGGAAACCACCACGGTCCGCTCATCCAGAGCCGGCGCGATAGTCCGGCACAGGTCCGCGATGCCCGCCGGCTTCACCCCCAGCACGGCTACGTCGGCGCCCTGCACCGCATGGGCGTTGGCCCCCGGGTCGTCTTGTTCCGCCAGCACCGTCAGGCCGGGATAACGTCCGCGCAGTTCCGCGGCGCGTTCGCTGCGGCGCACCGTCGCCGTCACGTTTTCTGCCGGTGTTCCGGAGGCCAGCAGCCCGGCCAGGATGGCCTCGTTCATGGACCCACAGCCTAGGAAAGCGATGCGGCGTGCGGTTGGTGTGTCCGTGGCGTCAGCAGTCATGTCTGCCATTGAATCATGGGGCCGTCATCCGGCGCGTGCCGCCGTTCGGGCGCCCGCGCACACCGGCGGGGAAGAACTCACAGGTGCCGTTCAGGTGTTTAACGGCGTTGTCTCAAGGTCCCCGTCTAGTGTCTTAAACACCTCATCAAGGTGCGAGTGATGATGGACCGG
This sequence comes from Arthrobacter sp. Y3223164, assembly GCF_059091005.1. NCBI lineage: Bacteria > Bacillati > Actinomycetota > Actinomycetes > Micrococcales > Micrococcaceae > Arthrobacter > Arthrobacter sp. Y3223164. The sequence continues at coordinate 1,237 of NZ_JBNHGF010000472.1, read as the reverse complement.
ATCTGCTGGTTCCGGTCCAGGCGCCGGCGAACAGCGGTTGACTCCCCCAACCGACCGCAACGTTCGCCGGCGTCGCCATTTAAGCCCTCCACCGTAGCCCCGCCGCGTGACGTGTCCGCGGTTTTGCGCTGCGGCTGCTAACTGCCCACCTTCTCGACGGCGGGGGCCGGCTCCAGCGCCTGCCGCACCAGCATGGTGCCCACGGGACTGACCGGGGCGTCGCTGTCGTAGAGCAGGTGATCGAAGCGTTTGAGGATCAGCCCCTCCCGCAGCGCCCACGGGCAGATCTGCAGCGTCTCGGTCTCGAACATCTCCATCGCCGCCTCGGCGACCATCGCCCCGGCGAGCAGTTGCGGCGCCCGCACCATCGAGACACCCGGCAGATTGACACGGTCGCTGACCGGCATGGCGGCCAGCCGCCGCGTCCACAGGGACAGGTCTGTGCGGTGCAGTTCCCGCCGCACGTACGGGCCGGCGGCCGAGGGTGCGGCCCCGGCGATCCGTGCCAGCGAGCGGAAGGTCTTGGAGGTTCCGACCACCATGTCCGGCCGGCCGTGGGCAGAAATTTCTTCGACCGCGGGAGCCAGCGTCTCGCGGATATACCCGTGCAGGTCCTTGATGCTCTTCACGCTCGGGGGGTCCTCGGGCAGCCACTCCCGGGTCAGCCGGCCCGCTCCCAGCGGCACCGATACGGCGTGTTCGGGCAGTTCGTCGTGGCCGATGGCCATCTCGAAGGAGCCGCCGCCGATGTCCAGGTCCAGGATGGTGCCCGACCCCCAGCCGTACCAGCGGCGGACGGCCACCAGGGTCATGCCGGCCTCCTCGGGGCCGGTCAGCTCCTGCAGCGTGACATTGGCTTCCGCCTTGACCCGGTCCAATACTGCCCTGCCGTTGGTCGCTTCGCGGATGGCGGAGGTGCAGAAGGCCAGCATGTCTTCGGCTCCGTGCAGCCCGGCGAACCGCCAGGCCTCTCGGATAAAGCCGATGAGTTCCTGCTGGCCCTCTTCGCTGATACTGCCGTCGGCATCCAGGTACGCCACCAACGACAGCGGCCGCTTGTGCGAGGCGAAAGGCACCGGCCGGGCACCCGGGCGGGCATCCACCAACAACAAATGCACCGTGTTGGAACCGATGTCGAGAACACCCAGACGCATGTTCATATTATGCAGGCCTGCGGCACGGGCACCGCAAACGGGCACCGGGTCCGGCCCCCACCGCGGCGGGCGGCGGCCGGGGC
>NZ_JBNHGF010000471.1:0-1844 GCF_059091005.1 Arthrobacter sp. Y3223164 | reverse complement strand
GAGGGACGTGGGGCGGCCGTCGCGGAGGCGCTCGGTCACCAGCCAGCCCACGATGGCGGCTGCCGGGGCGGCCATGGTGTTGACCCAGATCAGCCCGGCTTCCTCCGCCGTGGCCGCCGCTCCCCCGTTGAATCCAAACCAGCCGAACCACAGCATCGCTGCGCCGATCATCACCAGCGGGATGTTGTGCGGGCGCTGTGCAGGGTCCTTGCCGAAGCCTCTGCGCTTGCCCAGAATCAGGGCCAGGACCAGGCCCGCTACACCGGCATTGATGTGCACCACCGTGCCGCCGGCGAAATCGATCGCCTCCCCGGCCCAGGCGCCGATGGCTCCCTCGGCCCCCAGCAAGCCGCCGCCCCAGACCATGAAGGCCAGCGGGCAGTAAACCAGCGTGACCCAGACCGGCACGAAGACCGCCCAGGCGCTGAATTTTGCCCGGTCGGCGATGGCGCCGGAGATGAGTGCCACGGTGATGATCGCGAACGTGGCACCGTACCCGGCGCTGATCAGGTCAGGGGTGCTAAGCAGCCCTTCCAGGCCGAACGCGGCGAACGGATTGCCGAAGAGCTGGGCCACGCCCTCGCCCCCGCTCATCGAGTAACCCCACAGCACCCAGACCACCGCCACCAGCGCGACGGCGGAAAAGCTCATCATCATCATGTTCAGGGCCGATTTGGCCCGCGTCATCCCGCCGTAGAAGAATGCCAGTCCCGGCGTCATGAGCAGCACCAAGGCCGCCGAAATCATTACCCAGACGTGACCTGCCGACAGATCCATGTTTCACGTCCCCTCGTTCGTTGGCGGGTAATTTCCCACCGATGAACCAAGACTGACGACGGCGTGTTTCGGCCAGCAGGATGCTTCATTGCGGCAGCGTTACAAGAAGCCCGCGCAGGTAAAACCGGTGCAACCGGCGTGTTTCGGCAGTGTTTCGCGCGGCACCGAGAGCGGCACAGAGTGGCATAGAGGACGACGGCGGTGCGCGGCCCGGCGTTGACACCGAGCCCACGCGCGGGTCGGGCTACGCTGGTTGGCATGCCTGTTTTCCGCCGCACGGCGCGCCAGTTCCGCCTGCCCGGCCACCAGCGACCGGGCAAGCCGGCACCCACTCCGATTCCGCGCGACATCAAGGTCCTCGTTGCCGCTGCGTTCGTCATCGCGCTGGGATACGGGCTGGTGGCGCCAGTCCTGCCTCAGTTCGCCGCGAGTTTTGACGTCGGTGTCGCGGCCGCCAGCATCATCGTCAGCGTGTTCGCCCTCGCCCGGCTGGTCTTCGCGCCCGCGGGCGGCGCCCTGGTGGGCCGCTGGGGTGAACGCCGGGTCTATCTCACCGGGCTGCTGATCGTCGCCGCTTCAACCGGCGCCTGCGCGCTGGCGCAGGACTACTGGCAGCTGCTCATCTTCCGGGGCCTGGGCGGCCTCGGCTCCACCATGTTCACGGTGTCGGCCATGGCGCTGATCCTGCGGCTGGCCCCGCCGGACGGCCGCGGCCGGGTTTCCAGCCTGTATGCCGGCACGTTCCTGATGGGCGGCATCCTCGGCCCGGTGGCCGGCGGCCTGCTGGCAGGATTCGGGCTGCGGATGCCGTTCGTGGTCTATGCCCTCGCGCTGCTCGTGGCGGCCGCCGTCGTCGCCGTCATGCTCAAGAAACCCGCCGCCCGCACGGCCAACGACGCTCCGGCTCCCGAGGCGATGGATCTGCGCGAGGCGCTCTCGGACCCGGGGTACCGGGCCGCCGTCGTGTCCGCCTTCGCCAACGGCTGGGCCACGTTCGGGGTACGCATGGCGCTGATTCCGCTCTTCGCCGCGGCCGTGCTGGGCGCTGGCCCGGAGACCGCCGGGCT
>NZ_JBNHGF010000470.1:0-1864 GCF_059091005.1 Arthrobacter sp. Y3223164 | reverse complement strand
GGCGGCCACGTCAGGCCCCCGTACCCCCGCGTCGGGATCGCCGGCGGCTCCGGCCATGAGGTGCCGGGGGCCTGACCGCTCCCCCGCCGCCACCGGACCACGGATGCCGGTGGCCTTGACCACCAGCACCGCAATCAACGTGGTGATCGGGATGGCCAGGACCAGGCCGATGGATCCGACCAGGGTGCGCACAATCTCCTCGGCCAGTTCCCCGCTGGTCAACGTGGCGAACAGCGGCCGGTCGTGCAGCGACACCAGGATCAGTACCGGAAGGGACGCGCCGGCGTAGGCGAAGGCAATGGTGTAGACGGTGGAGGCGATGTGGTCCCGCCCCACGCGCATGGCCCCGGTGAACAGGCGCCTGGCAGAGGCACCGGGAGCCAGTTCGTACATCTCCCACACCGCCGACGACTGGGTGATGGTGACGTCGTTGAGCACGCCCAGTCCGGAGATGATCAACCCGCACATGATCAGCCCGGAGACGGAGAGGCTGCCGCCCAGATTGATCAGCTGGTAGGTGTAGTCGTCGTCCACGCCGGTCAGGTAGGCGGCGTCGGTGGCCCAGGCCGCCAGCAGGGCGGTCACGCCCAGGCCGAACAGGGTGCCCAGCAATGCGGTGGACGTGCGGGCGGAGAATCCGTGGGCGAAGTAGAGCACCCCGACCATGATGACCACCGAGCCGATGAGCGCCAGCAGCAGCGGCGGCTTGCCTTCCATGAGGCCCGGCAGGATGAACTGCGCCAGGACCAGGAAACCGCCCGCCAGTCCGAGCATCGCGCGGAAGCCGCGCCAGCGGGCCACGGCCACCACGACCAGGGCGTAAAGCACGGCCAGCAGCACCATGGGGACGCTGCGCACGAAGTCCACGAAGACGTAGGCCCCCTCCTGCCCGCCCATGACGCCGGAGAGATTCAGGTAGCGGATGGTGTCGCCGGCCTCGACGCCGCGCGAGGCCGCGATCTCCGGCGTGATCTCCACGGGCAGCGGCGAGCCGCCGGCGTCGGGCTGGGTGTAGGCGACCAGGCACTCCTGTGCTTCCATGCCGGCGTCCACCGCCGCCTGCGAGGTGGGGCAGTCTTCCAGCTCCACCCTCTGCACGGTGCCGACGTCGAACGTCACCCCGGGCGCCGCGGCATAGGGATCGGGGACATCGGCTCCGGCTCCGTCCCCGGAGGGCCAGAGCAGGATCATGCCCACCAGGGTCAGGACGGTGACCGGCAACAGGATGGCCGCCAGGAGCAGGTTGGCCCGCCGCCGCGCGGCGAGTGCGGCGGCGCCGGGCGTGGAAGTCCCGTGGCTGTGGCTGTGCCCCATCCGTCAGTCGCTGACGATGGAGGTTTCCGGACCCAGCTGGCGCGCGAGACCGGAGTCCAGCAGCGGCTGCAGCACGGCCAGCACAGCGGTCATCGAGTCGTCCACCTCCAGCTGCACCGGGTACTGCGCCACCAGCATGGCCAGCAGCGCCCGCACCGCGGCCTCGGCGTCCTCGGCCGGCAGCGCGGTGTCGTATCCCAGCAGCACGTCCGCCGGGGCGTCCGTGCGCTCGTGCGTGTAGCTGACGGCGAAAGCCTGGATGGTGCCGCCGTCGGACTTGGGCGCGCTGCGCAGCACCACCGCTCCGCCGGCCCCCGCGCTCTCGCTCAGCAGCATCTGCTGGGCGCGTCCCACGGTCATGTCCGCGCGGTCCCACACGTGCACCGAGTTGTAGAAGTCGGCCACGGCCCGGGTCAGTTCCACCGACCCGGTGGCCGCCTCCTCCAGTTGCGGACCGGTTTCCCCGAGGTCGGGCAGCGGCAGCGCGCCGGGCGAGATCAGCACCACGCGCGAGCTCTGGATCTGGGTCAGGCCGGCGGCCCGGGCGAAG
>NZ_JBNHGF010000469.1:0-1866 GCF_059091005.1 Arthrobacter sp. Y3223164 | reverse complement strand
CCGCCGCCGGCGCGCTGCCGTCCGGCGGCGGCGAACCAGGGCCTGTCCGGGAAGAAGAACTCGAGGCGCTCCGCCAGGAGGAAATCGAGGAGACGGCCGCCCGCTATGTGCGGGAGACCGGGCGCGATTCGCCCGCCGAACGCGCCATGCTGAACCTGGTTCTCGGCTACGGCTGGGACTACGACGGCGGACGCCTCACCCGGGTGAGCCCGGTCAAGCTGGATCTGATCAGCGAAACCGTGCTGGCCGAAGGGGGACTGGAGCCGGTTGACCCGGGCGAGGTGACCGCCTTCCTGCACCGCTGGGTGGACTGGTGCGCACCGCGGGAGGAACTGTCCGCGCATGCGGCGGCCGTCCTGCACCGGCACCTGGACGGGAGCTAGGAACCTGGCCGCTCCACGGCAGCTGGTGGCCTGCCCCCATCACCCGTTCGGCCCCGTCACCGTTTGGCGGCTGGAACCCGAGCACCGGTCCGGTCAGAAGCGCGCGGCGGCCAGTTGGTCCGGGTCCGCCCGGTAGCCGAGCACCAGGTCGGGATCCAACCGCACGGTCTCACCGTTGGCGATGTAGCCCCGCGGCGTGCCGTGGAGGAGATTCAGCGTGAGCCGCAGGATCGTGCCGTGGGCCACCACGATGATGTTGCGGCCCGGGTAGGTGCGGAGCACTTCCTGCAGGCCGGCGACGCCGCGCGCGGCCACCTTGCGTTCGGGCTCGGCCTGCCGCATGAGCGCGTCGATCTCCGGCCGTTCCAGGCCGCGCAGCACGGTGCCTTCGATTCCGCGGTAGTCGCGCTCCGAGAGGTCCGGCACGGTTTCCGCCAACTCCAGTCCCACCCGGCTGCCGATAAGGCGGGCGGTCTCCATCGCGCGGTGCAACGGCGAGGACACGAGGACGTTCCAATCGCTCTCGGCGAGCCAGCCGCCGGCGTCCAGCGCCTGCCGTCTGCCCACGCTGTTGAGCGGCACATCCGTATGCCCCTGCAGCCGGCCCTCAGCGTTCCAGTCGGTCTGCCCGTGACGTACCAGTGCCAGCACTCTTCCCCTTCTTGCCCGGTGGACGGGACGGCTCCCACAGTGACGTGTCCCCTGATCAACCATAGCCCGGCGGCGGTCCGCGCCGGCCCGGATGAGGCTTCCGGAAGCTGGGGGACTTTCAGGCGCGGTGGACTGAACGGCGCGGGGAGCGCGGGTAACCGCAGGGTAAACGGTTCATGAGAAAGCCCTCATGCGGCTGTCATGTTCGTTTCATCGCGGATGTGTTGACTCATTCCTGACGCACCCAACAACCAAGGAGCAGGCCATGACCATCACAGACTTCCCCGCAGGCACCGCTGGAACAACAGGACTCAAAGCACTCGGCACCCCTGCAGCACCGGCGGCCGGCGCGGCGGCGGAGGTTTTCTCCGTTGCCGCATCGGCCGTCGGTGCGGCCGAGGAGCTTTTCGGCCCGGCGGCCGCTCCGGTGGACCCGCAGCGGCTGCGCCGGGCCAAGAAGGCGTACACCACCCGGTTCCTGGCAGAGCGCCTCTGCCTCGACGCCACCGGCTACCAATTGCTCCAGGCCGCCCCGGCCGCCGGCGACGTGGTGCTGGCCCGGGTGGTCGAGATCGGCAAGCACACCCGCTTGGAGAGCCCGGCCTCACGGCGGCAGGCAATGTTCGTCCGCGACGAGATCCTGGTGGCCTACGGCAACCGGTACGCGCCGGACCAGTTCCTGGCGGTGGTACCCGCCGACCTGTCCGAATGCTCGCTGGTGGCCGGCGGCGGACTGGCGGCGCGGGTGCTGGAACAGCACGCCGGCATCGACAGGGCCACCCGCATCCAGCCCATCGGCCTGCTGGCACGGGACGGGCGCGCGGTCAACCTG
>NZ_JBNHGF010000468.1:0-1867 GCF_059091005.1 Arthrobacter sp. Y3223164 | reverse complement strand
CACCGCGGCAACCCACCACTGCGACGGCAGGTCCCGCACCGAGGCCAGGACGCCGCCCGCCTCGGCCGAGCCCAGCGGCAACAACACCTGCTCGGGGCTCCGGATATTAGTACCCAGCGCGTCCGCTACCCGCGAAACCGCCAACTCCACCATGGGGGCGATATCCAGCGTGACGGCCGCCTCTCCCCCGGAAGTCCCGGAGAACGTATGCGCGTGAGACAGGGCCAGCGACTCCTTCAGGGCCCGCGGGAATCCGGCCAGTTCGGTCATCGCTCCCGCGGTTCGCTCCACGATGGGCCGCACGAGTTCCTGCAGGCCGGCCGGCAACTCGGCACTGCCGGCAACTTCTTCCGTGATGGTGGCGGCCAGCGCCGACCGGAACCCGGCGTCGTCGCCCAGCGGGGCGGCCAGCGACACGAAGCCCCCACGGTCAAGCACCCGTTGGTTGGCCCAGGCCCCGCACAGCGCGGCTCCGGCGAGGAGCACGGCCAGCAGCCCGCCGACCGCAGCCAACAACGTCCGCACGGTCTCCTCCGTTTCCTTGCTTTGCTTCAGGCAGATCCGGCGGGCCTCGAGGAGCGCCGCCTACCCCTACCCAGTACAACAGAGAATCGGTTTGACAGAGATAACTGGTAAGAATGGAGGGTCTCCGGCAGCCGTCGGAATCACACCTCCGGAAGGGGCAATTCATGGAGTCAAGCGCGGTCCAAGGCGCCGGCACCGGACAATCGACCCTGCCCCCGACTGCCAACCAGACGACGGCGGACAACCCGTGGCCGCTGCGGCTGCTGTCCCAAAAGCTCAAGATGCACATCGACCGCGTGCCGCCCACCTGGGTCGAAGGCCAGGTCATTGAGCTCAACCGCCGGAACGCCACCACCTACCTGACGCTGCGGGACACCGACGCCGAGGCATCCTTCAGCCTGGTGGTCTGGGGCAGCGTGATGGCGCGCCTGGAGCTGCCGCTGGAACCGGGCTCCCGGGTGGTGGCCCAGATCAAACCGGACCTCTACGTCAAGACCGGGCGGCTGACCATGCAGACCCGGGACATCCGGCCGGTGGGGCTCGGCGACCTGCTGGTCCGGTTGGAGCGGCTGCGCCGGGCGCTGGCCGCCGAAGGGCTCTTCGATCCGTCCCGCAAGCGGCGGCTGCCCCTGCTGCCGCACCGCATCGGCCTCATTACCGGCCGCGATTCCGACGCCATGAAGGACGTCATCCGGAATGCCTCGCTGCGCTGGCCCGCCGTCGAATTCGAGGTCCGGGAAGTTGCCGTCCAGGGCGTGAATGCCGTGGCGCAGGTGATGCAGGCACTCGCCGAGCTCGACGCCCGCAACGATGTGGACGTCATCGTCATCGCCCGCGGCGGAGGTTCACTGGAGGACCTGCTGCCCTTCAGCAACGAGGATTTGGTCCGGGCGGTGGCCGCCGCCGCCACGCCGGTGGTGAGCGCCATCGGACACGAAGCGGACCGGCCCCTGCTCGACGACGTCGCGGACCTGCGTGCCTCCACGCCGACGGACGCCGCCAAGCGCATCGTCCCTGACGTCAGCGAGGAACTGCATCGCATCGGGCAGGCCCGCGCCCTGCTTGCCCGCCGGGTGGAGCAGATGGTCCACCGCGAAACCGAACGCCTGGCCGCGCTGCGCAGCCGCCCGGTGATGGCAAACCCCGCGGGCATGGTGGATGTCCGGGCGGAAGATCTCCACCGGCTCGTCTCCCGGGCCCACCAGGCCGTCTCGGCGGCCGTGCACCGTGACAGCGACCGGGTCGCCCACCTGAAGGCACAGGTGCGCGCACTGTCCCCCCAGAACACCCTGGACCGCGGCTATGCCGTGGCCCAGCTGCCCGACGGCCGGGTGCTGCGCGA
>NZ_JBNHGF010000467.1:0-1873 GCF_059091005.1 Arthrobacter sp. Y3223164 | reverse complement strand
CCGGCGCTTCCAGCCGGGCGGCTAGGGCTACCCGGCTGGCGCTTCCAGCCGGGCGGCTAGGCTACCCGGCAGCCGTTTCCAGCCGGGCGGCTAGGGCTACCCGGCAGCCGCTTCCTGCCCCACGACGATCGGCTAGCCGGCCGGTTCTTCGTACTTCGGGAAGATCGGCGTGGGCGCCGGCAGCGGGGTGCCCGGCACCAAAGCCGTGCCGATGGCAGCGAAGTCGCGGGCGCCGTCGTCGTCCTGTCCCAGCACGTCCAGCAGCTTGCCGGCCGCGGTCGGCATGACCGGCTGGACCAGGATGGAAACGATGCGCAGCACCTCGAGCGTCACGTAGAGCACGGTGTTCATCCGCTCCACATCCGTCTTGCGCAGCACCCACGGGGCCTGCTCCGCGAAGTACGCGTTGGTGTCGCCAAGCACGGTCCAGATGGCTTCGAGCGACCCGTGGAAATCCTGGACCTCATAGGCCGCCCGGGACTTCTCGAGGAGGCGCTCGGCGCGGGCCAGCAGTTCATGGTCCTCGGCGGCGAGCGTCGCGGGCTGCGGGACCTTGCCCTCGCAGTTCTTCGCCACCATGGACAGCGACCGCTGGGCGAGGTTGCCCAGGTTGTTGGCCAGGTCCGCGTTCATCCGGCCGACCACGGCGTCGTGATTGTAGGAGCCGTCGGCGCCGAAGGGAACTTCGCGCAGCAGGAAGAAGCGCACCTGGTCCAGGCCGTACTGCGCCACCCATTCGGCGGGAGCGACCACGTTGCCCAGCGATTTGGACATCTTCACGCCGTTGTTGTTCAGGAAGCCGTGGATCATGACGCGCTTGGGCAGTTCCAGCCCGGCCGACATCAGGAAGGCGGGCCAGTAGACCGCGTGGAAGCGGGAGATGTCCTTGCCGATCACGTGGACGTCGGCCGGCCAGAACTTCTTAAACGATTCCGACTCCGTGTCCGGGTAGCCGACGCCGGTGAGGTAGTTGGTCAGGGCGTCGACCCAGACGTACATGACGTGCTTGTCGTTGCCCGGCACGGGCACGCCCCAGTCGAAGGTGGTCCGGGAGATCGACAGGTCCTCCAGGCCGCCCTTGACGAAGCTGATGACCTCGTTGAAGCGGCTGCGCGGGGCGCCGAAATCGGGGTGGTCTTCGTAGAGCTTGAGCAGTTTGTCCTGGTAGTTGGAGAGCCGGAAGAAGTAGCTCTCCTCCTCGGTCCAGGTCAGTTCGGTGTCGGTCTGGATGGAGTAGCGCTTGCCGTCGTCGCGGAGCTCGGTCTCGTCCTCGGCGTAGTAGGCCTCGTCGCGGACCGAGTACCAGCCCTCGTACTTGCCCAGGTAGATGTCCCCGGCCTCTTCCATCTTCTTCCAGATGGCCTGAGAGGCAGCGTAGTGGTCGGCATCGGTGGTGCGGATGAACCGGTCGTAGGAGATCTCCAGGACCTGATGGGCCGCCTTGTAGGCCGCGGTGTTCCGGTCCACCAATTCCTTCGGGGTCATGCCCTCCTTGGCGGCGGTCTGGGCGATCTTCATGCCGTGCTCGTCCGTGCCCGTCAGAAACATGACGTCGTAGCCGTCCAGTCGCTTGAAGCGGGCCATCGCGTCGGTCGCAATGTACTCGTAGGCATGGCCGATATGCGGCACGCCGTTGGGGTACGTGATGGCCGTGGTGATGTAGAACGGGGGCTTGGGCTCGGATGCGGTCACCCTATGAAATTACCCTCTGCGTTCGGCGGTGTCGAAATGTGCGACGCCCGCGGTAGGTGCGTGGTAGGTCGGTAGCCGCGGGTGAGGCGGGGCGGGGGCCGGCCTTGGCCTGGAGCGGTGCCGTAAGCACGCAGGCAGCGCGGGCCATGGCTTGGCACGGTGCCGCCGGCGGCAAGCAGCT